>PDTI01000040.1 GCA_002747145.1 Desulfobacter postgatei | reverse complement strand
ATCAAAGGCAACATCGGGTTTGTGTCAACCCATTATCGCTATGATGCCACCTCATGACACCTATATCGAGACCCACCTGGGTGGTGGCGCGATCATGCGGCGCAAGCCTGCCGCATTGCGCAATATCGCCATTGATCTTGACCCAAAGCCACTTGCAGTCTTTGAGTGTGATTATCCGGTTGAAAAGATACATAGCTGTGCACACCGGTTTCTTTCTGACTATGTCTATCGTGGCCGTGAGCTGGTGGTGTACTGCGACCCGCCCTATCTTCACCATACCCGCAGTTTATCTCGTCGATATCGTTTTGACTATGAGCAACAGGATCATATTGAGTTGCTTACGATCCTCAAGGCGCTTCCCTGTTCGGTAATATTGTCCGGCTATCCGTCTGATCTCTACGATGAATTGTTAGTGGATTGGGGTACGCTTGAGTTGCAGGTGATGAACCAGACCGGTGTACGAACCGAAAAACTCTGGTTCAACTTCGTTCCTGACCGGATACACGGGTGCCGCTATGCGGGCAAAAATTTTACCGACCGACAACGCATCAAACGCAAGGCACAAAGCTGGGGCAGGCAATATCAGGCACTGCCTCGCGCAAAGCGTCTGGCCGTTCTTTCTTCCATAATGGCTGTCGAAGCCATTGAACAAATTGGCATCATCCCACGCTATGGCGGGGTGGTAATCCATGACTGCTGGCAATCCTACCTCTGTTATGATCATTGTCGTCATGGTTTGCGCGAACTCACCTTCATTGTTGACTCCAATGAGTATAGATGGGCGTCCAATATGAAGCGCCTGTTGCAGGAGACCTGCGTAATTGTTACAAAACGCGAATCCAAACAATTAACCAAGAAGAAGTACAAAAACCTAAAAAATCCTATAGAAAGATCCTGACCCGGGGCGGGAAAGAACTTCCCCCATCCCACCCAAACAAGACGCTAAAAGAGGCAAGGTAGCCAAGCCGGATGCGCACAACCTGTGGCGACCTGAGAATGAGTAAGGTCAAACAGAAAGTATCAGGCTGCTTCAGAACAATTAAGTACGCCGAAGCCTATTGCCGTATCACCAGCTACCTGCAGACCATGGCAAATAAAGGGTACAATCCCCTGGTCGCTATCCAAATGGCCTTTTCTGGCCAAATTTACTCTGATAGGGGTTGATAGTTACGCTATTTTTAAACAAAAGTAGTGCCATAATTAAGATGTTTTGAAGATAATATTCAAACTGATTACAAATAGATATAATTTATAATCGAAAACTTGGGTTAAAAATGGTTTTCAATAGATTGTTCAAAGAGATAGAGCTTTCCCCAAAGACCAAAAAGGCCTTGGAGCAGGTCATTGCTACTCAAAGGCATCACGGTTCCTTTTACTGGGGTAAAATTGGCGTCCCCAAGGGGATTCGAACCCCTGTCGCAGGCGTGAAAGGCCTGTGTCCTGGACCTGGCTAGACGATGGGGACACTGAACTTAATCTTCACTCATTAAGTGGTGGGCCGTGCTGGGCTCGAACCAGCGACTCTCTGCTTAAAAGGCAGATACTCTGCCAACTGAGTTAACGGCCCTTGGCTATGGCAAAAACAGGAAGAACCTATACATTCTAAGATTTTTTGTCAACTGTTTTTTTGATTTAAATTCGTTTTTTGTAAGAGCTTGTTTGGTAATTAGGGGATTGCAGCCGATTCATCAATTATCAAACACGCTCTTAGGCCCATGGTCAAAATAACTTTACATTTTGAAGGCTAATTCTATCAGCCCTGCTGGGTTGTAAAAATTCGGCGTATCCCGATATGCATGCATTTTCACGCCTTGCAGGCCTGGTGACTTGACCACCAAAATTGGTAATTTATTTTTGAGTGAACCCTTAATCTCTACAAACCGCTTTCTGTTCAAGCGCACAGGCGACTTGTTCAAGAACAGGCGCCCATTCTTTAGAAGAGTCTTGTCTGAACAGCCGCATGCTCGGATACCAGGGGCAGTCATCACGGTCAAGCAGCCAGCGAAAGTCGGGCGCAAAGGGAAGTAGTGTCCATACAGGTTTTCCCAAAGCACCTGCCAGGTGCACCACTGACGTGTCCACAGATATAAGTAGATCCAGATTTTCCATAATGGCCGCAGTATCAGCAAAATCTGAAATTTCGGGGCCTAGATCCTTTTCAAAGAAGGTCAGACTGTCCATGTCGGTCCATTTTTCATGTTTTTCCTTTTGAAGGCTGTAAAAGCACACCCTTTTTATTCTGCTAAACCTTTCAAACATGCTTAAATGGATGGAACGGTTGCCGTCATTTTGATGCTCCGGCCGGCCGGCCCAGACAAGACCAACTTTAAATGAATCAGTGGTGCCCATCCTGTTGTTCCAGATACCGCAAAGCGCCGGATCCGCAGTCAGGTACGGAATCTTATCAGGAATGGTTTCTATTTCAGTTTTTAATAAATAGGGCAGTGATAATAACGGAACATGAAAATCAAACCTGTCCACAGGCCGGGTATCCATTTTGCTTAACCCCACAAGAAGCCTGTCGTATAGCCGATTTTCCGCCACCAGCCGGATCAGGGCAGGGCTTGTTTCAAAAATCACCCGGGCACCCAAATCCTGGAGCAAAGGAAGGTAGCGGATGAACTGCAAGGTATCACCCAGTCCCTGCTCCTCATAAACAAACAAAACTTTCCCTTTAATATCCTGCCCTTGCCAGGCAGCGCCATGGGCAAAGACTCTGTTGGGGGTCGTTGGGCGACGCCATCTCCACTCATATGCGGGCCATCCATTTTGAAAATCTGCCTTTGACAGCAGGATCAGGGCACGGTTCCAGTGTGCGTTAACCATGTCAGGCGCAAGAGAAATTGCCTTTTCAATGGCAACAAGGGCCCTGTCATTGTCCCCCATGGCCCTGAGAATTTCACCGCGGTTATTATGGGCATCGGCATATCCCGGATCCAGATCCAGGGCAGCTTCAACAGAGATAAGAGCCTTGTCCAGATTGCCAAGATTAAAATACGCCACAGCAATATTATTGTGGGCCATTTTATGCGCTGGATTTATTCTAACAGCCATCTCATACCACTTCACCGACTCCTGGTATCTTTCCTGCTGTTGAAACACATTGCCCATGTTATTAAAGCATCCGGCATTTGACGGCATCATTTCTATGGCTTTTTTAAGATAGGTAACGGCCAGGTCGTTTTTCCCGGTATTGTAGGCCAGCACACCCATAAAATGAGTGGCATCAGGATGATCAGGAACCTGGTCAAGTATCTGACGATACTTTTGCTCAGCCTCTTGTAACTTGCCTGCGTGATGGCAGGCGACTGCCTTTTTAAGCAATTCAACCACAGACATTTTCATTGAATCCCAGCTTTTTCATTGTAGATGGTTGACTTTTTCCCAGCCCCTAAAAACCTTCCTTGAACAACTCTTCTATACCCAAAACCTCATCCGGCCTTGGGGTATGTTGCGTCGGTTCCGTGCCTTCCTTAAAGCATTCAAAAATGGTGTTTTTGCTTTGGGCAATGGGCAACAGCCCGGTTTCTGCGTCTAATTTAACGCGGATGATACCTTCGGGTACTGTGAATTCCCGAACAGATTTACCTTCCAGGGCATGCTGCATGTAATCCAGCCAAATGGGGCTTGCAGCCCGGGAGCCTGTTTCTCCCCTGCCGATGGGGGCGCTCTGGTCAAGCCCCACCCATACGCCAGTGGTGTACCTGGGGGTAAATCCCATGAACCAGGCATCGTGCAGATCATTGGTGGTGCCTGTTTTACCTGCCGCAGGCCGGTTCAGGGCCTTAACCCTCTGGCCGGTGCCGGCCTGTACCACGCCCTCAAGCAGATTTGTCATGAGATAGGCCGTGCCCATATCGATGACCTTTTTACGGATCAGTTTGGGAGATTCCAGAAGCGTATTATCCCGGTCATAAATTTTAGTGATAAATACCGGCTCAATCAAGTAGCCCAGATTGGAAAATACTGAATACGCCTTGGTTAATTCGAACAAAGAAACCCCTGAAGACCCAAGGGCTATGGATAGATCCCGGGGGAAGGAAGAGGTGATTCCAAGCTTTCTTGCATAACTGATGAGATAATCTATGCCGATATCCTGGAGGATTTTGATGGTGACAATGTTTCTGGATTTGATCAGGGCCTGGCGAAACAAAGTAGGGCCATAAAATTTATGTGCATAGTTATTGGGTTTCCACACCCTGTCATTCAACTTGTCTTCATATACCACGGGGGAGTCCATGATAATAGTAGCCGGTGTATAGCCTTTATCAAGGGCTGCTGCATACAGAATTGGCTTAAACGCAGAGCCGGGCTGGCGCCTTGACTGAACAGCCCGGTTGAACTGGGAATTCTTGAAATCCCTTCCACCGATCATCGTTTTAACATGTCCGGTTTCAGCCTCAATGCTCAGAAGGGCAGACTGTGCAATGGGTTCCTGATATAAAGTAAATTCATACGCCTTTTCCCCTGTCATCCCCTCAAGCACTTTCACATAGATGATATCCCCTGTTTTTAAAGCCTGGGAAGGTTTTTTGATCCTGGCCTTTTTATAAGATATTTTAGGGTTTGGCTTTCTGGCCCACGCCATGGTGGCTAACCGGATGATGCCTGTGACATTGCCAACCCTTACATGGACAACCTTGTTGTGATCGTCCACCTTCAGGGTAACCCCTTTATAGACCTTCCCCTTGACCGGGCGGCTGCCGTTCAGTTCTTCGGCAATGGAGTGGCTGAAGTCCTCCACCTGAAGCGCTGGTATATTTTTTACAGGGCCGCGGTATCCGCAGCGTTGATCCAAGTCTGACAGGCCTTGATTGACTGCGGCCTGGGCTATTTTCTGCAATTCAATGTTTACTGCAGTATGAATGCTCAATCCCTGGGTATAAAGCATCTGTGTGCCGTATTTTTTTTCAACATACCGTCGGACATGTTCGGTGTACCAAGGAACCCGTTCGATGAACCAGTTTTTCCGGGGCTTGATATCCAGTTTAGCTCCCATGGCTTCAGTGGCCTCCAGGTTGGAGATCATGCCTTCTTCTTTCATGCGGTTCAGGGTATAAATCTGACGCTGCCTGGCCAGTTCAGGATGATGAAATGGACTGTATCGGCTGGGTGCCTGGGGCAGCCCTGCCAGCATGGCACATTCAGCCAGGGTCAGCTCCTTGGCATGTTTTCCGAAGTAATTTTCAGACGCCGCTTCAACACCATAGGCGCCGTGTCCCAGGTAGATCTGGTTCAAATAAAGGAATAAAATATCATCTTTGGAAAGCTTTTTTTCAATTTTGTAGGCCAGAATGGCCTCTTTAAACTTGCGTTCATACGTTTTTTCAGGGGTAAGAAGAAACGATTTGGTCACCTGCTGGGTGATGGTGGAACCACCTTGGACAATGGTGCCAGCCTTAAAATTTTTTATAAATGCCCTGATAATGGATTTTATATCAATGCCGGGATGTTCCCGGAAACGGGAGTCTTCGGCTGCCACAAACGCATTGATCAAATTGTCAGGCATGTCGGACAAGGGGATAACGATTCTGCGTTCTTTGTAAAACTCACCGATTTTTCTGCCGTCATCGGAAAAAACATTGGTCACGATCGCCGGGCGGTAATCATTGAGGGTATTGATCTGGGGAAGATCCTGGGTCAGATAGAAAAATCCGGCGGTAATGGCTGCACACCCGGCAATACCAGCAAGGAGTAACAGGATAAAAATCCACATGAAAAGGGAAACCCATATGCTTTTTTCTTTTTTCTTGCTTCGTTTCTTCAGGATCTGTATGCGGCTTTGTTGTTTTATCATAAGGTTCCGAAAGACTGTTCTACTTTGATAAAATACATGCTTTTATCAGATTAGACTTAGGATGGCAATAGCAGGGCTGGGCATCAGCAGGGTAAATTCACCCTGCCTGGGGATATTCTTTTTTGACTCGGCTAAGAAGATTTGATAAAATTAACAATTTCTTGTGGTTGCCACTCTATTCATAACATATGAGAGCATTATTGATGTTTAAAGTTAAAACCAAACTGCGATTTATCCTGACACTTTATACTTTCCTTCCCATCATCGTCATGATGTGGTTTGTCGGCGACACAGATATTTTTTATGCTGAGGCATTCCAGAGTGCCATGGTGCTGTGCATTACACTGGCCATCCTGCTGCCAATTTTCAGTCCATATATCATTGGATTCAGATGGTTGTTTTTAGGACAATTGAATCAAATATTGGGCATCTGCCAATTAATCAGGAAAGGGGATTATAATTATTTTCCACTTCCAAACGAACCCAATGAACCGGAAAGTGAAAATGAAATACGGCTTTTAATGCGCAACATGAACTGGATGATTCGCCAGATTGAATTAAGAGAAGAAAAACTGAAGAAAGCAGCAAAAAATTCGGAGATAGCCAATACCATGAAAAGCCGTTTTCTGGCCAATATGAGCCATGAAATCCGTACGCCTATCAATGCCGTTATTGGATTGTCCCACCTGTGTCTGGACACACAGCTGAACGATGAACAGCGTGATTACATAGAAAAAATTTATGACTCCTCCCATTTGTTATTGAATATCATTAATGACATATTGGATTTTTCTAAAATTGAAGCCGGCAAAATAGAACTGGAGTCGCTTCCCTTTTGCCTGGATGATGTGCTGGCAAATTTGAGCAACATGATTGCAATGAAGGCCCATGAAAAAGGATTGGAACTTCTGTTTGACATCGCTGCCGACACACCGGTGAACTTGATTGGTGATCCGCTGCGATTGGTGCAGGTTCTGCTCAACCTGACCTCCAATGCCGTCAAATTCACCCAAAGAGGTGAGGTGGTCGTAACCATTGGCACTCAAAATAAAACCGATCAGTCCATTGAGTTGAAGATAAGCATCAAGGATACCGGTATCGGTATCCCCCCTGAGCAACTGCCCACTGTTTTTGATGCCTTCATTCAAACGGACAGTTCTACCACGCGGAAGTATGGGGGCAGTGGTCTTGGTCTGGCAATTTCAAAAAATCTGATCAAATTGATGGGTGGTAAGATTACATGCCGGAGCACACCCGGGCAAGGCAGCCTGTTTAGTTTTTTTGTGGTGCTTAAACCGGATCAATCATACGTCCAAGGGTGTCTGCCGGCCAACCCTTCAAATCTAAAAATCCTTGTTGTGGAGGATGTTTGCAGTACACGGCAAATGCTTTTTGAGGCCTTAAGCTCATTTTCATTCAGGCCGGTCTGCGTTAAATCCGGAGAGCTTGCCATTAAAGTTCTGGGGGAAGAATCCACAGAAAATTTTTTTCATCTTATTTTAATTGATTCCAACATGCCGGGAATGGATGGCATCGAAACCATAAAACAGATTCACGCATTGGCCGGCATCCCAAAACTGCCCACAATTCTCATGACGCCGATTTATGAAAAAGAGAAAATTATTCGGACAGCAAATGAACTGAATATTGACGGTTTTCTTGAAAAGCCGTTCACACCCTCAACGCTTCTGGATACTGTTAGATCCGCTTTTGCGGGTGACAGCAATCTTGGAAAACACCGGTGCAGGGACGGGCAATGGACCATTGAACCGTTGCAGGGATTAACAGGCGCAAAAATCTTATTGGTGGAAGATAATGCCATTAATCAGAAAGTGGCAGAACAATTTTTAATCAAGGCCGGTATTGAAGTGACCATCGCTGATAACGGCAGGGATGCGGTGGCCATCAATCATAAAAATGATTTCAACTGTATTCTAATGGACATTCAAATGCCTGAAATGGATGGGTTTGAAGCGACGGCAGCCATTCTTGAATCTTCGGACTGCAATCATCCTCCCATTATTGCCATGACAGCCAATGCAACGGCTGAAGATAAAGAACGGTGCATGAGAGCCGGCATGGTGGCGCATATTCCCAAGCCCATTGAACCGCAGTTTTTATTTGATACTTTGCGAAAATGGGTTGTGAGAGGCCAAGACAAGACCCATGGTTACAATTAAATCTGCCCCAGATCGCTGGAGATTGCAGCCGATTCATCAATTATCAAACACGCTCTTAGGCCCATGATCAAAATAAAATCGCCCATCTACTTGTCTTTTAAGTCACCCTCGGCGTTACGCCAAAGGACGCATATTAAAACCGGTCCGGACTTACCCTTTAAAGTTGATTTTTCACACCAGACCCGGTATGGATTAGCCAGTTAAAATGACACCATCTCAAACGTAATGATATTGCGTTTGAACGTCATAGAAAAAAAATGGCTCTGGCTAAAGAATTAGACATTCAAGGGTCGCTGTAGTGTTAACGAGTTAATGTAATGTTCCTATACCCCATCGGAGAAGGATATGCGGTTTGAATGCAAAGGCCTGACCTTCACCTACCCGGCGGCAGACAAGCCGGTCCTGGAAAATCTTAATTTTTCAATGACCGCACCGGGATTTAATGCTGTTTTCGGGCCATCAGGCGTGGGGAAAACGTCCTTTGCCAGAATTCTTGCCGGGGGCAGCAGCGGCCTGGGGGCTAATGCCTTGATTTATGAAGGGATTGGCACCATTTTGTATTCTTACAACCAGGAACGCCTGCCCGGCTGGGCCAGCACCGGCAGCCACCTTGACAAGGTGTGTCCCCCGAAAAATTCAGATCTTAAAAAGGAACTTGTTACACTTTTCAAAGTGGACGCTTTTTTGGCATCACGATTCTCCCAGTTATCCATGGGCCAGCAGAACCGGATGAACCTTATCCGTTATCTTATCCAGGATTTTGATTTGCTGATTTTGGACGAAAGTCTTGCCAATGTGGATGAAGCCTTGCGGGAAACCATTATCCTGGCCATAAAAGAGATGTTTCCTGCCAAGATGTTTCTCTATATTTCCCACAATCTCATGGAAGTGGCACGATTCTGCAAAGAGATCCTGGTGTTAAGCAGGCCCGGGAAAAACAAAAGCGCCGTCGTTGTGCAGGGGCAGAATTATGAAACAGGATATACGGCCGATCCCCAGGCCATTAACCGGTCCATGCTGGAGATTATGAATGCTGTTTAGACGGATCTACCAGTTTCTGATTGTCTATTGTTTAGGCGTTTCCGGCCTTTTAGCCGTCAAACATGTCGCCGGCCTGTCCAATTATGTTATCCCCGGTTTAGTGCTGATCTTTGATACAGCACACCAGATGCTTGCCGGCTATTTCCTTAACGTGCTCAACACCCTTTCCGTAACGGTACTGGGGCAGATGATCTCCATTTTCATGGCCTTTTTTGTGGGGATCATCGGCCGCAAATCATCCTGGGCAGGATCGTTTATCAAGGTCATGGCCTATAATATTCAGGCCTATCCCATTGTGGCACTGGCTCCGATCATTTTTATTCTCATGGGGGACGGGTTTTTATCCCGTTTGCTCATTGCCTCCATGATCTGTTATTTTCCTTTGCTCCTGTCGGTGTTGGGGATCATGGCCTCGCCCATAAAGGATATTGAGCATTTTTACATTGCCACAGGCCGGATGCGCTGGCAGCTGGAAGTTAAAATCCGGGCCTTTGAAAATTTAAACAAACTGACCACAGTGATTTCAGGCGCCGCCACACTGGCCATGGCGGGCACCATTGTGGCCGAGTTTATTGCCGCAGATCAAGGCATTGGTTACAGTATACGCATCGCCCTGTACCAGAGCGATCTTGCCCGGATTCTTGTGGCCCTGTTTGCCATCGGCATTATTATTTCGGTTTACCAGGGTATTTTGGAAACAGTGGGTGAACAAATGAAAACCAAATGGTCTGCGCCCAAAGGAGGAGATTTGATATGAATCAGAAAATTAAAACCAGCATCATGATCAGGGCAGGGCTCATGGCCCTTTCCATGATGCTTTTTTCCACCCTTACCCCTGCCTTTGCAGATGATACGCTTAATTACCGTCTAAAATGGCTGTTCAACACCTCTGTGGCCGGCGACATTATTGCTGATACCGGCGGTTTCTTTAAAAACGCAGGGCTGGATGTCAGCGTGAATGAAGGTGGGGCCGGGAAAAATGCCATCAAAGAGCTTGAGCTGGGATATGCACACTTTGGTGTGGCATCTGCCGATCAGGTTATCCGGGCTTTGGAAAAAGGGGCTGATGTGGTGGTTCTGGCCCAGCTGTTCCAGGTCAACCCCATGCAGTGGATCTACCGGTCAGACCAACCTGAAATCAAGAATCTTTCCGATTTAAAGGGCCGGCATATCGGGGTTACATTCGGGGGGAATGATGAAACCATCATGAATACCCTTTTAGCCAAAGCTGGGTTTACGTCAAAGGATGTCCGCATCTCAAGTGTCAGGTTTGATTTCACGCCGTTCTTAAAAAGGGAAGTCGATGTATGGCCGGTATACCGAAACTCCCAGGGGGTTATTCTGGAAGAAAGGCTGACGGCAGAAGGCGAACAGGTCAATTTTTTCAATCCTGCAGATTACGGTGTTTCCTTTGTGGCCAACTCGGTTGTAACCTCAGGCACGATGATGAAAAAACATCCAAAAACGGTAAAGGCCTTTATGGCGGCGCTGCTGGCGGCCTGGGAGTTTGCCGTGGATCCGGCCAATGAAGCCCAGGTGTTAGCCCAAATCAGAAAAAAGGATAAAGGCACCCAAGACGATATTCGCCAAAAACAGCTTAAAGCCACCCGTCCGTTGATTAAACCGAATCAACGGACAAAAATCGGCATGATCAATACCCAGGCATGGCAACAGACCGAAAGCATCATGATCAAGGAGAAACAAATTGTGGCTCCGGTTGATGTGACAAGCCGTTTGCTTGGGCTTAAAAAATAGTAAAACAAACCCAAATTATCCAAAATAACAACGAGGCGGGTCGTTATGTGCCATTTGACCATTTTTTATCGATCATACAAATAAAAGCTGGACAAGCCGCCATACATACATTATAAAAAGGATAGATAGATATAAAGGAGAATGGCCATGCCGACATTAATAAGACCACAAAGATTCTGCGGCAGAAACTTTTCAGCGGAGGAGCTGTTAATGATTCGAGAAGTCGTCAGCACTTGTGACGGCATCAGTCGCAATGAGCTGGCTTACACCGTATGTGAACTTCTGAACTGGAAACGGCCCAGGGGCGGATTGAAGGCCCGGGAGTGTAATGACCTGCTGGTGCTTTTGGAAAACAAAGGGATCCTCGAACTTCCTGAAAAAAGGAAAACCGGCCATTGCGGCCCTCAAAAGCTCAAGAAAGCGGCAACAAACAGCGAACCGTACAGCAAGCTTTCCGGAAGCGTGGAGGAATTCACTCCTCTTGATATCCAGCGTGTTCAATGCAGGGCGCAACGTGACCTTTTTAAGGACCTTTTGAGCCGTTACCATTACCTGGGTTATGCCATGCCCTTTGGGGCAAGGCTCCAGTATCTGGTCCATGTGACCAAGCCCCGTCGTGAGGTGGTGGGCTGCATTCAATTTTCCAGCCCGGCGTGGCGGATGAAAGCAAGGGACCAATGGATCGGCTGGGATGATGACAGGCGTGGTGAGGCGCTGCAGCAAGTCGTTAACAACAGCCGTTTTCTGGTACTGGCCCCAATCCGCAATCTGGCAAGCAGCATGTTGTCCGCATCTGTTGCGCATCTTCGATTCGACTGGGAAGCGCAATACGGGGTTGCCCCCCTTCTTCTGGAGACCTTGGTAGACCCAACGCTGTATCATGGTGGATGTTACCGGGCTGCCAACTGGATCGAACTGGGCAGGACCAGTGGACGCGGGCGGATGGACAGAGCCAACAAGCGCCATGGCAAAGCGGTGAAAACCATCCTGGTTTATCCGCTTGTAAAAAACGCCCGGCAACGGCTTAAAGAGGGGAGGTAAAGCGATGAGCGCAGCCCCGGCTCTTTCCACCCTTGAGGGGTCCTGTTCTTATGAACAGGGCCGCCAGTATTTTGAACATGTCATCGGTCTTCTTGATTCGGGCAAGAGAAATTCAATGGATATGAGCCAATTGGAAAGAGAGCTTGAAAAGCATGGGCGTGAGTTGATGTGCACCCTTATTGTCGCTATATTCTCTCATTGGATCATTGAGTATCACATAATATAGCGCCATCCAATCCACAGGATTAAAAAACAGCTGAGTATCCCGGAAAAAAAGGCCGCGGTAAAGCCATAGTCCTCTCTTTTGGAGTGCTTGAACGAATCGGTCAGGTAATATTCGGCATCATAAGATCCCACCGAATCCATATACATATATCCTGCCGAATCAATGTCCCTTTCCTCCACCACATGTGCAATTTGGCGGTAGGTGGGAATATTGTTCTCAATATAAGGTCCCACAACCCAGCCGAAAACCCATATGAGAAAAGAAAAAAAGATCAGTTTTGCCCAAGCTCCCGCCCGGGTTCGGTTTGCTGTTGATGGTGTTGTCGACATTTTTTTACCAATTTCTCATTTTTTGATGGAGCCCGGAAACCGGATCTTTCTTTGCCGTTTTCCGGCCTGCGGTCTCCAGTCTCCGTATTTTAATGCACTTTTAAGCGTTGCGGTAAGCCGCTAAATGGTTGCCGTAAGTTCAGGGAAAACCATGTAAAACATAATATATGCCATGAGCAGGGTCAAAACCAGGTTCAGGGACTGGCCAAAAACATACAGAATCAGGGGTTTTCCGCCCTTGAAATGTTCTTTTAGTTCACGGAAGTTGGTGGCAAGTCCGATACTGACAAAGGAAAGGGTAAAAAACCATTTCCTGAAAAGGTCTGATCCGCCCTTGATGGTTCCCTTGTCGATCATGGCATGTCCCAGTCCGTCCAGGCTGTCGTTGAACCCGGAGTAGATCAGGGAAAAGGTAACCGATGCGACGATGAACCCAATGACGAATTTAGGAAACCGGAACCAGATTTCGTTGAGTCCCACCTTTGCGCCTGTTTCCATTACTTCCACCCGGGTGGTGAAGTAAAGGGCCACAAAGAAAGCGATGACACCGATGAGTACGTTCTGGATCATTTTAATGGTGGCGGCCACATAAAGGGCTTTTTCTCCTAAAAAGGCACCGGCTGCGGCAACAGCCCCAGAGGCGTCAATGGTTCCACCCATCCAGGCACCGCCCAGAATCATCTGCTTGTCAACAGGAAAGGCCGCTTTAATGACCGCAGGCATGGCAATCATCATTATGGCGGTGAAAACCAGGGACAGCCCTACGGCCAGGGTCAACTCCTCTTTCTTGGCCCGGCAGGCTGATGCGGCTGCAATGGCTGCCGATACCCCGCATACGGACATGTCGGAACAGATGACCGCATTGAGCCGTTTGGATGGCATCCGGATCAGTTTCTGTCCAAACCAGTAAGTAATCAGCCAAACCGTGGGCGTTACCACCCAGGCCACAAAGATACCGGCGGTGCCGATGGTAATGATTTTCTCAAAAAGAATTTTGGCCCCAAGAAGAACCAGGCCGGTTTTAATATAGTATTCCGTCTGGATGGCCGCTTCCGCCCACTTGGGGGTTCCAACGGTGTTGCTGATCAGCATACCCAGAAAAATCGCCCAGGCCGCATATCCGATCCCGTAATGCTTCATGGTGGTCTGGTAGCTGAAGAACCATGCCAGCAGCGTGATCCCGTATACTAAAACAAACCCCAGGGCAAACTTTCTGAACGATGTGCCCATGATTTTCATGGGGAGTCCGAAAAGAATGCAGAAAAATATGCCAAGGCCGATCAGGTTTGGGATCTGATTATAGGGTTTTACCTTTGTTTTCTTTTTGGCCTTATCTGCAAGCAGTTTTGCATCTCTCCACTTGCTGATGGCGGCTGAGGCTGAAGCGTTCAGTATTTCATCCTTGAATCCCTTAGCTTCGGCCAGTTCTTCGGCTTCCACGGCAGCCGCGTAAGTCTCATCCTGGGCTGCCTTTTTGGTTTCATATTTGGCCACAGCAACCTCTTTTTTCCGGGCTGCCTTTTCTTCGCCCATAAAAAAAGCGTCCAGGGGATTGTCGGTCCAGCTGTGGGTTTTGTGGGTGAAATCCGCCAGCCATTTGCCAGCTGGAATTTTTCTTGCTTCCGCCTTTTTCTTGGCATCGGAAAGCTTATACCAGGCTATGGTTTTAATGGCATTTGTCCTGGCTGCAGCCTGTCCGTATTCAGACTGTGCCTTGGTGATAATATTCTCCATCTCCCCGCTGTGGGGAAAATAGATGAACATGGCTGCGATCAATAGGAAAAATCCGATCCAGATGGCCCACCAGTCTTCTTTTTTCCACATTTCCGACCATTCCCACCTGGCTTGGTCGACAACAATTGAACTTGAATCTGTCATAATCTACCTCTCTGTTTTTGTTAAAAAATACACGACAGAATTAGCAAAACACATGCCATTACAATTTATTTTATAACACATTGAAAATAAAAATATTTTTGATATCTTATTGTTTTTTAACGCTAACTTGGGTTGGCATGCATGTGTCTTAAAGGCTACACATGCCGTTACCGGTCTTGCTTTTTTGGGGAGGACCCTTTATTTTGAGCCCAATTAAAAAGCGGGAGAAAATTTAATGTTTTCAAGTGGGTTAAGTTTAAGGCTGAAATTTATTTTTGGCCTGGTTTTTTTTACCCTGGCTTTGGGAATCTGCACCAGTATTATTCTTTACTTTCATTTCAACTCCATTATGAAATCCGAAATCAGCCAGCGGTCAAGGATGGTTCTTGCCCAGTCCAATGCGGTTCAGGATTATGTGAAAATGGTTTTACGGCCCGAGATGTTCAACGTCCTTCCGGAAGGACGGTTTATTTTAAAAGCCATGTCATCCTCTTATATTTCAAGGGAAGTGATGAACCGGCTCAACGTTGAAAAGAACCAGAGCTACCATTACAGCCGGGTATCCATTCGGCCCAGAAATCCCTTGTCCGCCCCGGATGATCTGGAAGCGGGCCTGATCCGCATGTTCAACCGGAACAGGGCGCTGTCCATATGGGAGGATGATGCCATGGTGGGAAACACGGAATACCATATTGTCGCCCGGCCCGTTGTTTTCAAGACATCCTGTATGCACTGCCACGGAGACCCGGAACAGGCCCCGGAAGAGCTAAAAAAAATATACGGGGATAAGAACGGATTTTACTATTCCCCAGGGGAGGTCGGAGGGGTTGTGGTGGCCGGATTTCCTGTGAACCTGATCAAGAATCCGGCAAAGGAAGTTACCCTGCAATATCTGATGTATTATCTTTTCGGCATCCTTATATTTACATGTCTGATCAGTCTGTTTTTTGACTGCCTGGTCATGAAAAATCTGCATCACCTGACCACTATTTTTAAAATCCGGTTTTCCGGGGAGCAGGAACAGGGCATTATCCGGAAACTGGGGGAAAAAGATGAGATTGAGGGATTGGTGGAAAGCGTGGATGAACTGGCCCTGTGTCTTTCCAATGCAAGGGATGAGCTGGAGGCCTATGCACAGAATCTTGAGATCATGGTGGATAAAAGAACAAAGGAGATTCATGACAGGATGGAAAAACACAGGGCCGATGTCAGGCTGTTTGTAAAGATTCTATCCCGTTTCGGAAGCGGTGCCACATCGGGACAGATCATACGGGGCGCCCTGGAATGCATTGGGACAAGGTTTGATGCAGACCAGGTCATATACTATTGTACTGTGGCATCGGATAACGCCTATGCCTGGAAGGATAAAGATCCCATTGAACCCCTCAGGGATGATATCAAAGAGGTGTCATGGAAGGATCATGCGTTCTGCAAGGACAATACGGTTTACATCCCCGTAAAATCCGATGAAAGCCATTGGGGAATTCTTAGCATTACATGGGCATCGGGCATCGGCAAGGATACCGATTATTCGGTACTCCATGCCCTGGGCCGCCAGCTGGCCACGATGATTGAAAATGTTCAGGCCTTTTCCAATGTAAGGTACCAGAATGATATGCTCCAATCGGTTTTTGAGGGAATTTCCGATCCGCTCTTTTTGATCGACGCAGAGTGCCGCATCCTCATGGCCAACGAGGGCAGCAGGAAAATTTTTAAAAGCCCGGACAAAAAAGGCCGGGAAAGGGAACTCAAAAAATTCTTAAAAAAGCAGCAATCTTCCGGAGCTGGGGTTTGGGAAAAGATGCTGGAAACCCGGAAACCAGTCAGCCGGGAGATCGGGATCGGCCGGGATCAATCCTTCAGGGTATTTCTTTATCCGCTGCCGACGCGACGAGAGCAGGCAGGGTTGAAAATCGTTCTGTATGCAAGGGAAATCACACTTGAAAAACAGATCATGTCCCGGATGCAGCAGGCTGAGCGGTTGAGCGCCGTAGGTAAGATGGCAGCAGGCGTGGCCCACGAAATCAACAACCCCCTGGGCGTGATCAGCTGTTACACAGACCTTATAAAAGACGCGGTTTCTGATCCGGACGTGCTGGAGGACATTGCCGTGATTGAAAAGCATACCCAGAATGTGAAGCATATTGTCAAGGAACTCCTGAAGCTGTCCAGGCCCAAACAGCCCGTATCAGGGATATGCCGGATCAATGAAACGGTCCGGGACCTGGTAAAGGTGTTCCAAACCCAGGCTGCGTCAAAGGGGATCCGGGTCCGCACAGAGCTGGCAGAGGGGCTTCCCCAGGTCAAATGCGATGCCGGAATCCTGGAACAGATCCTGACAAACCTGTGGATCAACGCCTTTGACGCCCTTCAGGAAACCGGCGGCCAGGTGAAGATATCCACGGGCCTTGAAAAAAATGGAGACGAGGTTTTATTATCCATCCAGGACAACGGACCGGGCATCCCCGATTCGGTAATCAACAGCATTTTTGATCCTTTCTTTACGACCAAAATGCCAGGTAAGGGAACAGGCCTTGGCCTTGCCGTTATCTACGGCTTTATTTCGGAAATAGGGGGACGTATTGAGGTCAAAAACCACGCAGAGACCTGTTTTGAAGTTTATTTCCCCATTGAAAGCGGGTTTACCAATCAAGGAATGAGGCATGAATGAATTCTCCATCCTTCTGGTTGATGACAATAAGGATTTTTTAAACGGAATGATCCGGAACCTGAAAAAGAAATTCCCGGACAGGCAGATTATAGGGGTGCTGTCTGGTAAAGAAGCTCTGACCGTGTTGACAGATCAGCATGTGGGGGTGATGCTTTCCGATTTACGCATGCCCGGCATATCGGGTCAGGAACTTTTACAGGAAACTAAAAAAATCAATCCCAATATCTGCGTGATCATGATCACGGGCCACGGGACCGTAGAAACGGCGGTCAAGTCGTTGAAGCTGGGGGCCTGGGATTTCCTGACCAAACCTGTGGAAAGGCAGGCGCTTTACCATACTGTGGAAAGGGCCGTGGAACACTATGGGCTGTCCAATGAAAATAAGCGCCTTATAAAAGTGATCAAAGATTTGAAAACCGGAAGGATTCTCCTTGGCCAGAGTCCTGTCATGCAGCAACTCCAGAAACAAGTGGAAACCATTGCAGCTACGGATTATACGGTTCTGATCACCGGCGAATCCGGCAGCGGAAAGGAGTTTATTGCCAGGAATATCCATACATTTTCCAAACGGAAAAACCGTTCCTGCCATGCCCTGAACTGCCCGACCATACCCAAAGGGCTTTTGGAAAGCGAACTTTTTGGCCATGTCAGGGGCGCCTTTACCGGCGCGGACCGTGACCGGTCAGGCTTTTTTATGTCTGCAGACAAAGGCACCTTGATCCTGGATGAAATCGGGGACATCGCGCCTGCCATCCAGGCAAAACTGTTAAAGTTTCTCCAGGACAAGGAAGTCAAGCCGGTGGGAAGCAGCGTATCTAAGCAGGCGGATGTCCGGATTATTGCCTTGACCAACCAGAACCTGGAAGAAAAAATCCGTAGCGGCACTTTTCGGGAAGATCTGTATTACCGGCTCAATGTCCTTTCCGTAACCGTTCCGCCATTGCGGGACAGAAAAGAGGATATTCCGGCCCTGGTCCGAAAATTTATACTGAAAAGCTGCCGGGAACTGGATGTTGATTCCATGGATATTGATCCGACAGCCTTAGGCTATCTTGCCGGGCAGTCCTGGCCGGGCAACGTCCGGGAGCTGCTCAATTATGTGAGACGGCTTGTGGTGTTTTCCAACGGGAACACCATTGATCTTCCCCTGATTCGGGTGGTTCAAGGGGAGAGGCAACCGTGTCGGGAAGAGACAAAACAAGGTACATCCGACTATAAAGAAGCCAAAAAAGAAGCCCTGGATGAGTTTGCCAGAAGCTATCTTCACGAAATCTCATGAAAATGAGAACCAATTTTCACAAATTTTCTGTTAATAGCCGGACTATTGACAGAAAATTTGGGGGAATTGGAGCCATTTTCATGAGATTGCAGCCGATTCATCAATTATCAAACAGGCTCTTAAAGCAACTGATTTTGTTCAAATAGGCATGCCACCTTTTAGGTGGTCAATTAAATAACCGCTTTGAGCGGCTTTCATGGCCCGTTTGAATCCCGCCATGGAGTTTTCTATGGTCTGTTCAGGTACGGCATAGGAGAGCCGAATATGGCCGGGACCGCCAAATCCGGAGCCGGGTACGACCAGGATATTCTCTTTTTTAAGCAGATCCACAAATTCCACATCATTTTCAATGGGGGTTTTGGGGAACAGATAAAACGCGCCTTCGGGGATGTTGAACTCATAGCCCGCCGCGGCAAGCCCCTCACAGAGCATGTTCCTGCGTTTGCGATAGATGCCAATATCCACACTCACGCCCTGCAGCTTTCCCACCACCTGCTGGAACAGGGCCGGAGCATTCACGAACAGCATGGTATTGGCCACACCGGCTGCTGATGCAATCAATTCCGCATCTTCAGCTTTTGGGTGAACCGCAATATATCCCACACGTTCCCCGGCCAAGGAGAGCTCCTTGGAATAGGAGGTCAGGACAATGGTGTGCTCATATACGCCAAACATCCAGGGCACATCCACATCATAGGCAATTTTGCGATAGGGTTCGTCCGAAATCAGATAGATGCGTTTACCAAACGCCTTGCTTTTCTTTTCTATCAGCTGACCCAATTCATCCAGTTCCTGTCTGGTGTAAACCACGCCCGTGGGGTTGTTGGGGGAATTGATGAGCATGACGCGGGTTTCTTTATTAATAGCTGCTTCAATGGCGTCAAGATCCAGGTGAAAATCGGGCTTGGTGGAGACGGTTTTCAGGTCTGCTCCGGCAATAAAGGCGTATTGATTGTACCCCACAAAATAGGGGGCCGGCACCAGAATTTCTTCGCCGGGATTGACCAGGGCTTTTAAGGTGCCATTCAAAGCACCGGCCGCCCCCACACTCATGACCACCAGGTCTGCAGTTATTCCAGCACCGTACTGGGTGTTCAGGTAATCGGCTACGGCCTGGCGTACCCAGGGATATCCTGCATTGGGCATATATCCGTGGCTGTTCTCTGGATCGTTGATTAAATCCAGTACCGTTTCCTTTACCACGGACGGCGGCGGAACATCGGGATTTCCCAAGGAAAAATCAAATACATTTTCAGCTCCGAACTGTTCTCTCATCCGGATGCCTTCCTCAAACATTTTTCGGATCATGGATGCGGATTCTACGATTCCGATCATCTTATCTGCAATTGGCATGGCAACACCTCTTTGATAATTGATTTTGGCTTTCACCTCACAGGTGAAGTCATAAAATAGCCTTTTATCAATGATTTCAAAGCATTTCAAAAAGTGTGTCGCGTATTCAGGTTATATCCCCACACAGGGTTTTTGTTCAAACGCTATTCACAATTTGTTGTTCTTGTATATTGCCTTATCTTAAATATTCCAGTATTATTTAATAAAATTTATTATTTATAAACCTGATTAAGAGGTAAAAACATTGAACAATATTGCTGTACTTCCAGGAGATGGTATTGGTCCCGAGGTCATGGCGCAGGCAATCAGGGTGCTTGATAAAGCCGCTGATCTTTTTGATTTTGAACTATCCTTTGAATATGCGGATGTAGGCGGGGCAGGAATTGATAATCATGGTAAAGCTCTGCCGGACTCAACCCTGGCATTATGCGAACAAAAAGATGCTGTTTTGTTTGGGTCTGTGGGGGGGCCTAAATGGGAAAACCTGCCGCCCGAAGAACAACCGGAACGCGCCTCGCTTCTGACGTTGCGCAAACATTTTGGTTTATACTGTAACTTAAGACCTTCCAAAGTATTTCCTTCCCTTGCATCAGCCTCTCCCCTGAAACCGGAAATTGTAAAAGACGGATTTGATATTTTATGTGTCAGGGAGTTGACCGGTGGGCTCTATTTTGGTCAGCCCAGGGGCAAAAGGGGCCAGGGCCCTGATGAAACCGCGTTTGACACCATGGTCTATTCCAGATTCGAAATTGAACGGATTGCGAAAATGGCGTTTGAGGCTGCCAGGAAAAGGCGCAGCATTGTTACGTCTGTGGATAAAGCCAATGTGCTGACTTCCATGGTTCTGTGGCGGGAAGTAGTCATAGAAGTGTCTAAATCATATCCTGATGTCACTTTGAATCATATATATGTTGATAATGCTGCCATGCAGCTTATTCGAGATCCCCAGCAATTTGACGTGCTTTTATGTGGAAATATGTTTGGGGATATTATATCTGATGAATGCGCCATGATTACTGGATCAATGGGATTGTTGGCCTCGGCAAGTCTGAATGAAAAAAAATTCGGCCTCTATGAGCCAGCCGGAGGCTCTGCCCCTGATATTGCGGGTAAAGGTATCGCCAACCCCATTGCTCAGATCCTGTCCGCAGCCATGATGCTGAAATATACCTTTGGACAAACCCTGGCAGCTGATGCCATTGAGGCAGCTATTTCCGATGTTCTTGATCGAAGCGCTTCACACCCCGGCCATTGAGCATTTTTTCTCCATGGCCGTTTTTTGTCCATCAAAAACAAAAAAACTTTTGAGTAGCCTCAAAAGTTTTTTTTATTGTGGCGGGAGTGACGAGACTCGAACTCGCGGCCTCTAGCGTGACAGGCTAGCGTTCTAACCAACTGAACTACACCCCCGTATCTTACTTCTTTCTATGGTGGGCGATGCAGGGCTTGAACCTGCGACTTCAAGCTTGTAAGGCTTGCACTCTCCCAACTGAGTTAATCGCCCAAAACGTGAGCATGTATATCAAGTGCCAATATGAGTGTCAAGCAATTTTTTTTATTTCCCCCAAGCATCCACTTAGGGATTGTTTCTGCTCCCAACCATCGTTCATGAGGCGAGGTACCAACCGAGCACGGCCACAACATGTTGTGGCCGTGCTCGGTTGGGGCCATATTTCAGACTCTTGTGCATCTGTACGACTTTTTTATACTTTGCTTGGCAAAAAGCAACTTCCTATCTGTCTCTGTCGTTTTGCTACAGCAACGAACTACAGTCTCTTTGAATATTTTATTGTTTGCACAATTGGCATTATTGTACAGAATGTAATGGGAATCACTGCCCAAAGAAACGCTACAACCGAGTTATTAAAATTGATGAAAAATGCCAGAAACCCTGTGAAAAGAAGAAATATGCCCCATTTAGTCATCATTGCCCTACCGTATTCATTAATGTCATACCAGTTTTGTTAAACTTTAAAAAATTGAGGCATATCATTAAAGATTCAGGTGTTTTTTTGCATCCTCAAGGCTCAATTCCCTTCCCTCTTCAATATCAACCATACCTTTAAGGACACCTCTCTCATAAATTTTCGTTCATCAGCTTTTGCTTCAAAATCACCCATCTGATTGTCTTTTAAGGGCGTTTACCAATGGATACATATATCCAATATACGTCCATTGGCGTGCCTTGAGGGCAACTTAAAATCCGGCGCAGCTGTGGTGGATTTAATGCTGAGCATCGGCCTAAAACGGGATGTCGTCATCCGGGATGGATGGGTCATGCCCATCCGGCATGCCAGGCTGGGCAGGCCCCTGGAAATTATCTGAATCAGGCGCAGGCCGGTTCGGCGTATACCCTGCCCCACCGCCGGAATTGGGCGGGTTCTGATAGCCGTCTGTCTGGTAACCGCCCCCCCCGGAACCGGACTGGCTGTCACCATCCCGACTGCCCAGAAACATGAAGTTGGAAACGACAATTTCCGTCGTATAATGTGTTTGGCCCTCTTTTTCCCAGGACCGGGTCTGAAGCCGGCCTTCCAGGTAGATTTGCCTGCCTTTTGACAGGTATCTTTCACAGGTCTCAGCCTGTTTGCCGAATACTACAATTCTATGCCATTCGGTTCTTTCCTGGCGCTCACCTGTATTTTTATCCGTCCATTGCTCACTGGTCGCCAGGGAAAAGTTCACCACAGCCGTTCCCTGCTGGGAATACCGAATTTCAGGGTCTCTTCCCAATCTGCCGATAAGCATGACCTTATTTAATCCTGCCATATTAAACGCTCCTTTTTTGTGTTTGAACAAAATCCCCTACCTGGGGCGCTGCAGAAGAATGTTCCCCCTCACATCTATGCAGAAAACCCTTTTCCAACCACCTGTTTTTGTTGAAATATTACTTAATAATCCAGGGAAGACACTTCCAGCGCATGTTTCTGGATAAAATTACGCCGGGGTTCCACCGCTTCGCCCATGAGCAGGGTAAATATCTCGTCAGCTTTTTCTGCATCCTCAATATCCACCTTGAGCATAATCCGTTTTTCCGGATTCATGGTGGTTTCCCACAACTGATCCGCATTCATCTCACCCAGACCTTTGTAACGCTGTATATTGATCCCTTTCTTGGCTTCGGCCATGAGAAATTCATAAAGGCTGTTTAAATCATCAAGGGTTGTTACGGTTTTTGCATCAGCAGCCTTTGCGGACATGGAAAAGGGCGGTTGGTTCAGGTCTTTTATTTTTTCATAGGCCTGGCACATTTTCTGGTAGTCCCTGGTGCCAAGAATGTCTCTTCCCACACGCAGCAGTTTTGTCTGCGCTGTGTTGTCCAGAATATCCATTTCATAAATGCTGCGTTCCTGGTCAAATTCGATCTGTTGGGGCGTATATCCTTTATCTTTCAGGGTAGCGGATAAGGCTTCCAGGTTGTTTTTTTCTTCCAGGAAACGCTTTGAACTGACCCCTTCCCTGATCAGGAAAAACACAAGATCCGTATCATAATCACGTTTGTGAAGCTGGTTCATGCTGTTGTAGTACGCTGTCATGTTTTGCAGGAACCCATAGAATTCATCCTCGGTCAAAGGCGTGTCATGGCCGTTGATCACGATCTGTTTCTGGGATGAAATTCTGCGGATCAGGTAATCGGCATATTCATTTTCATTTTTCAGGTACACGCCGTTTTTCCTTGATCCCACCCTGAAAAGCGGGGGCTGGGCAATATACAGATACCCACTTGATATCAGGTCCGGCATCTGGCGGTAAAAAAAGGTGAGCAACAGTGTCCGGATGTGTGAGCCGTCCACGTCCGCATCCGTCATGATGACCACTTTATGATAGCGGATTTTTTCTATATTATACTCTTCCCTGCCCGCACCTGTGCCCAGCACCGTAATGATATTTTTTATCTCGTCGCTTCGAAGTATTTTGTCGAACCGGGCCTTTTCCACATTGAGGATCTTACCCTTTAATGGAAGGATTGCCTGGAAGCGCCGATCCCGGCCCTGTTTGGCAGACCCGCCTGCAGAATCGCCCTCCACAAGGAACAGTTCACGCTCTGCAGGATCGGCAAACTGGCATTCGGCAAGTTTGCCCGGCAACGTGGAATCAAGCAATGTCCCTTTTTTACGCGCAAGCTCCCTGGCCCGTTTGGCCGCATCCCTGGCCCGGGCCGCATCCACGCCCTTGGCAATGATTTTTTTGGCGACATTGGGATTTTCTTCCAGGAACTGACCCAGTTTTTCATTGAGCAGGGATTCCACAATGCCCTTTACTTCATTGTTACCCAGTTTTGTCTTGGTCTGGCCTTCAAACTGGGGCTCCATCAGCCTGACAGAGATGATGACGGCCAGCCCCTCTCTCATGTCATCCCCGCTGATCTTGATGTTCTGCATGTTTTTGGGCAGATTGCTGTTGCCTGAAATATAGGCATTCACCGTACGGGTCAGGGCGCCTTTAAACCCGGATACATGGAATCCGCCTTCAATGGTCCTTATATTGTTTGCAAAAGAGTACAATTTTTCCTTGAAGGTATCATTATACTGAATCGCCACCTCTATTTGAACATCATTTTTATCCCCTTCAATGTGGATTGGAGCGTGCAACGCGGCGCAGGAGCGGTTCAGGTATTCCACAAAGGAGATAATCCCCCCTTCATAATGAAAGTCATCCTTCTGAGCGGAGCGCTCGTCTTCAATGACAATTCTGAGGCCTTTGTTCAAAAAGGCCAGTTCCCGCATACGACGGGACAGCGTCTCATAACTGAACTCATTTTGATTCATAACGGTAAAATCCGGAAAAAACGTGATCCTGGTTCCCTGTTTTTCCGTATCACCCAGAATTTCAAGCTCAGTGAGTTTCTGGCCTCTGGAATAGCTCTGTTTGTATATTTTACCGTTTTTGAACACCTCCATGGCCAGGTGTTCGGACAGGGCATTGACAACAGAGATCCCCACACCATGCAGGCCGCCGGAGACTTTATAGGCGTCTTTATCGAATTTGCCGCCCGCATGCAGTTTGGTCATGACCACCTCGCAGGCGGGTATGTTTTCGGTTTTGTGCATTTCAACGGGAATACCCCGGCCGTTGTCTTCCACACTCACCGACATATCCTCGTGGATGGTGACAAGCACCGTGTCGCAATATCCTGCCATGGCCTCATCAATGCAATTGTCCACCACCTCATATACCAGATGGTGCAGGCCTTCAAGGTCCACGTTGCCGATATACATGGACGGTCTTTTCCGGACAGCTTCAAGGCCTTCTAACACCTTGATGGCACCGGCGCCGTAATCTTTACTTCCCTGGTTTTTATTCATGATATATGGATGGCCATTATTACGCAGATAAGGTTATTGTTTTTCATGCTTTTAACAATGCAAGGACTCTTGCTGTCTTTGATGTTCAATGTCACAATTTCATCTTCAAACAGATTAAGGGCGTCCATGAAGTACCTGGGGTTAAAGGCGCTTTTTATCTCTTCTCCTGAAAAACCAATCATGAGCTGTTCTTTTGATTCGCCGATTTCAGGATTGGTGATGGTAACGGCCAGACTGTTTTCAGTGAAGTTGAATATAACGCTTTTATAATCTTCCGAGGTCAGGATGGAGACCCGCTTCATCAGGGTTAGAAACATTGCCCGTTCAATTTCAATGGGTATCAGACCCTCAAAATTCATGACAAGCTTGTAGTCTGGATAGTCGCCTTCAAGCAGTTTGATCATGATGGATTCATTGGCCCGCTGGAATACGAAATGATTGTCCCTGACACCCACTTTGATGGTCTCTGCATCAGAATCAATGAATTTTCCAAGTTCGGCCAGCCCTTTTTTGGGGATGATCACCCGGGAATCTCCCAGATCAAGCTCCCCTGTAAAGGGGGCATCAAAACAGTGAAGCCGCCTTGAATCCGTTGAAACGATCCGCAGCATTTCCTGGCCTTCCACCACGGATTTTTCAATCAGGGAACCCAGGACGTAAGTTCTCTTCTCTTCGTTCTGATATCCCACCACAGAAGATACGGCCACCATCTTTTTCATATCTTTGGCGGTAATCTCTATGAAGTTGATGTTTTCAATCACAGGGGTTTCAGAAAAGTTTTCATAATCCGAGGCGACAATGTGGTAAATACTGTCCCCGGATCCTATTTCAACCCACCGGTTTTCAACCTCATCAACGCAGATATTTTCACTGGGATATTCCCGGGTGATTTCAAAAAACTTTCTTGAGTTGATGGACAATATCCCAGGCGTATCAACCTGGGCCTCATAGGTGCCGGTGAAAACCGTTTCAAGGTCATTGGCTGTGATGGTTATCTTTGATTCAACCGCCTTGATCAAAATATCGGATGTGATTTTTAAATTTGTTTTTCTGTTGGTGATACCCTGAATTTTTGCCAGAATTTCCAGGATATCTTTTTTATTGAAGGAAAATTTCATTTAGAATCCTTATTTATCATTCTGTTAAACCAGACAAGTCTATAATAAACTGTCTGATTCATCAAGCAAAATGGCATCGGCAAAAGCAATTCTAAATTTAGGACTGAACGAACGGCCCATGGGGCGACCGGGTCTTTCACCGAGGTCTGCCCACAACAAACAATGAAAGAACCAAATGGGTTTGCTTAGTTCTTTCATATAAATGTTTATACGATCTCGCTTCGAACTTCGACAGGCGCTTATCTTATTCTGGTATTCTCCACAAAAGGCAAAACAGCGGCCTTCAATGCCGCCATGTCATCGACACCTGGGAAATGATCATCTTCGGCGGCAAAATCCGGGTCCAGCATATTCACGTTCCGGGAACAGGGCTGGAGTATATAGGATGATGCCCCTTGGATCATTCTGCCTATATTTTCCATGATCCCCGGTGTGACAAACGGCTTTGCGCAGGTGGTCCTGAACTCATAGGCCGGTGCTTTTTCCATGATCAACGAAATGCTTTCCATGACCCGGTCCAGGTGTCCGGGATTCTTCATCAGCATAGGATAGTGGTCTGTATCTGTTTTAATATCCATGGCCAGATAATCCACAACGCCCTGGTCAAACAGTGCGCTTAGTATTCCGGGGGCTGTGCCGTTGGTATCCAGTTTGATTTTGTACCCCATCTGCCTGACCGTTTGGATAAAATCAATCAGATCCCCTTGAAGGCTGGGTTCTCCGCCGGTGATGGCAACCCCTTCAATCATGCCTCTGCGTTTATCCAGAAATCCCAGAATCTTTTTTTGATCCGACATGTCCGAGCCCGGGCTGCTGGAAGGCCCCTTCCTGTCAGGGACGGTCCTTCCGGCAACAAGATCGGGATTGTGGCAATAGGGGCAGGTAAAGTTACACCCCCGGGTAAACACGACACAGGCGATGGTTCCCGGAAAATCAATCAGAGAATTTTTTTGAAATCCGCCAATATACATGGGATGATAAGCTTAGGATGCGATCTTTGCCACCACTTTATGGGGGGTGTAGGTCTTTCGCATGTTAAATTCCGTTTGCTTGCCGTTGTTCCACTGGCTCACCGGCCGCAGATAGCCCACCACCCTGGAGTAGATTTCCGTATCGGCATTGCAGGTATCACATTTGGCATGTTCCCCTGAAATATAGCCGTGGGAGGGGCAGACACTGAAGGTGGGTGTCAGGGTGAAATATGGCAGACGGAAGGTGTTGGACACTTTGGATACCATGTGTTTGACCGTTTCAGTGTCAACGACCTCCTCACCCAGGAACAGGTGCTGAACCGTACCGCCGGTGTATTTTGTCTGCAGTTCGTCCTGCAGTTCCAGGGCCTCAAACAGATCGTCGGTATAGTTCACCGGCAGGTGGGTGGAGTTGGTGTAAAAGGGATCAGATCCGTTTTTAAACTGTTCTTCATTGGCGCACACAATGTTTTTGAATTTCTTTTTATCCAGTTTGGCAAACCGGTAGGTGGTGCCTTCGGCAGGGGTTGCTTCCAGGTTGAATATTTCACCGGTCGCTTCCTGCAGGCTTTCGATTTTGCTTCGGATATGATCCATGACCTTGATGGCAAAGGCCTGGCCCCGGGGGGTGGCAATGCCGCTGTCCGTGCCCAGGAAATTAAGGCAGGCTTCATTCATGCCAAGAACGCCAATGGTGGAAAAATGGTTGCGCCAGTAAACACCGGTGTTTTCCTTGATTTTTCTCAAATAAAATTTTGAATACGGGTACAGGTCGCCTTCGGTAAATTTTTCAAGAATTTTGCGCTTGATGCCCAAAGATTCTGCACTGATATCAATCAGTTTATCCATGCGTTTGAAAAAATCAGCCTCATCCTGGGCAAGGCGCCCGATCCTGGGCAGGTTCAGGGTAACCACCCCAATGGAGCCGGTCAACGGATTTGCACCGAAAAGACCGCCGCCACGCTTGCGCAGTTCCCGGTTGTCCAGTCTCAGGCGGCAGCACATGGAGCGCGCATCCTCGGGGTCCATGTCGGAATTGACAAAGTTGGAAAAATAGGGGATGCCGTATTTACCCGTCATTTTCCAGATATTTTCCAGTTTGGGGTTGGACCAGTTAAAATCTGCCGTAATATTATAGGTGGGAATGGGGAATGTGAAGACCCTGCCCTTGGCATCGCCTTCCATCATCACTTCTGCAAAGGCTGAATTGATCATGTCCATCTCAGATTGGAATGCAGCATAGGTCTCTTTCTGATATTTTCCGCCGATGATGACAGGGCTGTCCTTGAGCGTGCCCGGCACGTTCAGATCCATGGTAATGTTGGTGAACGGCGTCTGAAAGCCCACCCGGGTGGGGATATTGATGTTGAAAACAAATTCCTGCAGCGCCTGTTTGACCTCTTTGTATTCAAGGTTGTCATACCGGACAAAGGGGGCCAGCAAGGTATCGAAATTGGACATGGCCTGGGCCCCTGCCGCTTCTCCCTGCAAGGTATAGAAAAAATTGACAACCTGGCCCAGGGCGCTTCTGAAATGTTTGGGCGGAGAGGATTCCACCTTACCGGCCACGCCTTTGAATCCTTCAAGGAGAAGATCCTGCAGATCCCAGCCCACACAGTATACGGACAGAAGGCTTAAATCATGGATATGGATATCTCCGGCATAATGGGCATCCCGGATGGCCGGGGGATAGATTTTATTGAGCCAGTATTCGGCTGTGATATCCGAAGAGATGTAATTGTTCAGCCCCTGGAGGGAGTAGCTCATGTTTGAATTTTCCCTGACCTTCCAGTCCATGCGGCTGATATAAGATTCCATGAGACCGACGTTTTCATTGATGGCTATTTTCCGGATCTGGTTATGCTGCTCCCGGTAGAGGATGTATGCCTTGGCCGTTTTGTAAAACGGGGAATCCAAAAGCACCCGTTCCACAATATCCTGGATCTCCTCCACTTCGGGAATGGGTCCCAGGTGAAGATCCCGGGCAAGGGTCAGTACCCGCATGGTCATTTTTTTGGCGTCCCTGCCGTTGAATTCGTTGGTCGCGGCACCTGCTTTGACCAACGCATTTGTTATTTTAGAAGAATCAAACGCAGCTACCCGCCCGTCTCTTTTTTTGATCTGTTCAAACATCTGGCTACCCCTTGAAATCTGATTGATATTTACATATTCTGATGGAAATGCAGGCAGGAAATCCCGGACTGCAGATCAAGGTTAATGCAATATATAGTTAGATGTCAAGAAAAAAAACTATATATTGTGGTTTTTTGACACAAGTCACCCAGGAGCACCATGCAGCTTGACCCGAATCCCGTTTTTAGAAAAACCATAACGCCCTGGTATGATTCCAACTTTGCCTGCCGGGTTCTGATCTGGTCCATGGTGCTGGTCTTCTGCTTTGCCGTGGGCGGGGTGATTGTGGCTGGCGGCGACCCTAGGTTTGCCCGCCATATATGGTTTCCGTTGCTGTTGGCAGGACTTTCCGGTTTTCTGGTTGTTAAGGTGTCTATCAGGTTAAACACCAGGATCAACAACGAATAAGCTTGTGTTTACGCAACAGAGGGAGCGGACAGCCTGTCGCGTCAATTTTCTGATATGTCTCCGACCACTTCGATTAAGTGATGAACAATCTGGGCCGTCACCCCCCATATCACCACGTCTTTATATGGATAAGTCAATTCCATGACATTGGGGCTGCGGCCGGCAAATCCCTTTTCCAGGTGAGTCTGCCGAAGCGTTCCAAAGGGTATTTCAAACACCCTTGAAATTTCGTGTGGCGCAAAAACGATCTCATCTTGCTGATTCCAGACTCCGGTAAATGCGTGGATATCCCTGTTTTTCAAGGTCTGAAAATGGCCCAGGGATCCGATGTACTGCACATTATCAGGCATAATGCCTGTTTCTTCATACAGCTCACGAAAGGCCGCCTGGCTGGCCGACCCATCTGCTTTCTCCAGATGCCCGCCGGGGAAAGCCATCTGGTTGCGCCAGGCATACCCTTCCCGGTCTGCTTTCTGGATAAAGAGCAGCGACGGTTCCTGATTGAACAGAAAAAGCGCCATCACAGATGCGGGTTTATACTGCCCGGTGTCCGGAGGCGGCGGGTGGTCGGCCGAAACAACAGCGGAATGAAGTTTTTCAATATATGAAGGGATGTTCATGAATCTTCCTTATCTGCGCTTGACAATCGGCTTTTTGCGATAATTATTATTAAAAAATTTAATTTTAACTGTAAAATCCTTTAGGAGCTGCAATGTCAGAGAAAGAAACCAGACAATTTAAAACCGAAGTGCAACAGCTTTTGCATCTGATTATCCACTCGCTTTATTCCAACCAGGAAATTTTTATCCGGGAATTGATTTCAAACGCCTCGGATGCCATTGACAAGGCCAGGTTCAAGGAACAGACAGAACCGGACCTGTTTGCCGATGACAATGATTATCATATCCGCCTGGCTGCGGACAAGGACGCCAAGACCTTCACCATTACGGATAACGGTATCGGCATGACCTTTGACGAGGTTGACGCCAATATCGGCACCATTGCCCAGTCCGGCACCGCTGCTTTTATGGAAGCTCTGGAAAAATCAAAAAATGAAACAGGCCTCTCCCCGGAGCTCATCGGCCAGTTTGGCGTAGGGTTTTATTCTGCGTTTATCGTGGCAGACAAGGTGCGCCTGGACACCAAAGCCCCGGGCCAGGAAAAGGGTGTGCGGTGGGAATCCGACGGCCAGGGTGAATATACCCTTGAAGAGATTGAAAAACAAGACCGGGGCACCCAGATCACCCTGTTCCTTAAAGACCCGGAAGAGGGGGACAAGGATTTCACCGAAGAGTACATTATCCGCAACATCGTTAAAAAACATTCCGACTTTGTAACCTACCCCATCATCATGAACGTGGAGACCAGCGAGCCCATTCCTGAAAATGAGATTATCAAAGATAAGGACGGCAAGCCCATTGGGGAAACCTTTCGGAAAGTCAGAAAAGATGAAACCCTGAACTCCATGAAAGCGATCTGGGCCAAGTCCAAGGATGATGTGACCGAAGATGAGCACAAGGAGTTTTATAAGCACATCTCCCATAACTGGGATGACCCTTTTGAAATTATTCACAAAAAATTTGAAGGGGTCACCGAGTATGATGTGCTCATGTATCTTCCCTCCAAAGCCCCCTTTGACATGTTCCGGCCGGAACGGAAACACGGCATGCAGCTTTACTGCAAACGGATTTTCATCATGGATGACTGCAAGGAGCTTCTGCCCGAATACCTGGGCTTTGTCCAGGGGATTGTGGATGCCCCGGATTTGAATCTCAATGTCAGCCGCGAGATTCTTCAGGAAAACCGCCTGGTCAGAAATATCCGAAAAAATCTGGTCAAACAGATTTTTGCCCGGCTTGAAGGCATGGAAGATGACAAATACATTGAATTCTATGAAGAGTTCGGCCAGGCGCTTAAAGCCGGTATCCCCACGGATTATGACAACAAGGAACGGCTGGCATCGTTGCTGCGGTACAAAACCACCAAGTCCGGTGACAAATATGTGACCCTTGACCAGTACATTGAAAACATGCAAGAGGACCAGAAAGAGATTTACTACATCACAGGTGAAAATCTGGCCTCCCTTGTCAATTCCCCGCTGCTTGAAGCGCTCAAAGCAAAGGACTACGAAGTTCTTCTCATGGTGGACCCCATTGATGAATGGGTGACCCAGTCCCTGCCGGAGTACAAGGAAAAGAAACTGAAAAGTGCTGAAAAGGGCGATCTTGACCTGGAAAAGGTGGATGACGAAAAGAAAAATGAGTATTCTGCGCTGCTCTCTTTTCTTAAAGGCAAATTGGAAAGCAAGGTGAAGGATGTGGTGGTCTCCAACCGGCTCAAGGACTCTGTCTCCTGCCTGTCAGGCGATGAATGGGCCATGAGCGCTTATATGGAAAAAATCCTGAAAGCCTCGGGCCAGAAAGCACCGGATCAGAAGCGGTCCCTGGAAGTTAATGTCACCCATCCGGTCATGGAAAAAATTAAGTCTGTGTTTGAGACCGATACCACAAATCCCGTGCTCACGGACTATTGTGACCTGCTTTATGATATTGCCGTGATTTCCGAAGGTGGCAAGCTTGATAATCCAGCACGGTTTTCCGCCCTTGTGGGAGACCTGATGGCAAAATCCATATAATTTGATGCAAATCTACCTTGAGAGCCTGGGCTGTTCCAGAAACCAAGTGGACAGTGAGATTATGCTCGGCCGGTTGATTACAGCCGGCCATCAGATCATAACTGACCCAGTCCAGGCCGAGGTCATCATTATCAACACCTGCGGGTTTATCTCAACCGCCTCCCAGGAGGCGGTTGATCTTATTTTGGCGATGGCGGAATTTAAAACAGCAGGCAGGTGCCGGCGGCTGGTTGTCACGGGCTGTCTTGCCCAGCGGTATAAAGATGACCCGTCACTTTTGGACAGTCTGCCGGAAGTGGATGCTTTTTTAGGCACCGCAGCCTGTGATCACATTGTAAACGCCGTAGAACATGCCGGTAAGATGCCCTTTATTCTGTTTCCCAAGCCCGGTTCCCGGCAGGTGGAGATCCCTGTACAGGCCCGCAGGCTTTTGGATGAAAAAATCGCTTACATTAAGGTGTCCGAAGGGTGCAGCCGTCACTGCACCTATTGCATTATTCCCCGTCTGCGGGGCCGCCAGCGTTCCCGGCCCGTTGCGCAGATCTGCAAGGAGGTCTGCGGTCTTCTGGATAAAGGGGTCAAAGAGATTATCCTCACAGCGGAGAACACCTCGGATTACGGCCTGGACCTGGGCAAAGGAGCCTTTCACAGGGTGCTTGAAATCACTGCGGAAAAGATGGCCCAAAAAGCTCCGTCCGCCTGGCTTCGATTCCTGTATACCCATCCATGCACCCTTGATAAACAGATCATCAAAGCGGTGCAACGCCATGACAACATCTGTTCATATTACGATGTGCCCATTCAGCATGCCCATGATGGAGTCCTTAAACGCATGGGCCGGCCTTACACCCAGCAGGATCTTGCCCTGCTTTTTTGCGATATCCGCCGCCTGGATCCGGAGGCAGTGCTAAGAACCACTGTCATTGTTGGTTTTCCCGGTGAAACAGATGAGCAGTTCAAGGATCTGTTGGCATTTATACAGAAGGTGGAATTTGATCACCTGGGTGTATTCACCTATTCAGATTCCCAGGATCTGCCGTCCCACAAGTTACGCGATCATATCCCCGAAGATCTGGCAGAACTGCGGCATGACACCATTATGGCGGCCCAGGCAAAAATTTCCGAAAAACGCAATGCCCGGCATCTGGGCCGTGTCTATCCGGTGCTTGTGGAAGAGAATCCCGAAGCAGGGGTATACATCGGCAGAACCCGGTTCCAGGCTCCGGAAGTGGATGGGGTGACATTTATTTATTCAGATGGGGTGGACATCGGCAGTCTGGTTCAGGTAAAAATAACCGACGCATTTGAATATGATATTGCCGGAGAGATGGTGTGACAAACGATATAAAGAAAAAGATTATGGCCCTGGCCGGCACAGACCTTTTGCTGGTGGAGCAGGTCCTTGAAAGGAATCTGACCCCGAATCTGGATCTGGTCAGGCAGGTGGCAGGCCATCTGCTCTTTGCCGGCGGTAAACGGCTGCGCCCGCTGCTGATGATCCATGCGGCCCGCATGTGCGGGTTTCAGACCGGTCAGGAAATTGAGCTTTCCACTATTTTTGAGTATCTTCATGCGGCCACCCTGCTCCATGATGATGTGGTGGACGGTTCTGGTACACGCCGGGGCAAACCCTGTGCCCACACCCTGTGGGATCCCCCAACCGTGGTCCTCACAGGGGATTTCCTTCTGGCCACAGCCCTTGTGATTGCCGCAAAAACAAAATCCCCCCAGGTCATTGAAGTGATTGCCCGGATTACAGCAGACATGTCCCAGGGCGAGATATTCCAGATGGAAAAAAAGGGCGATCCAGATCTTACGGAAGCCCAGTACAATGAGATCATAGAACGTAAGACAGCCGTTCTGATCCAGGGAGCCTGCCGCACTGGCGCCATTGTCGCCAAAGCGGATCAGAATGAAGAAACCGCCCTGAAAAATTACGGTTGGCACCTGGGTATGGCCTTTCAGATGGCGGACGACCTGCTGGACTATACTGCCACCGCCGAACAATTGGGCAAAAACCCCGGGGCAGATATGCGGGAAGGCAAGCTCACCTTGCCCCTGATTCACAGCCTTGGAAAAGCTGACCAAAAGGATCGCCAATGGATGCTGGCGGCCATGGCCCAGCCACAGTTTGATCCAGCAGCGTTTCAAGCCCTTAAAGAGCGTCTGACCCGCCTGGGGGGCATTGAGTATACCAACAACCGTGCCTTTGAGCATGTGCAGTCAGCCAGGAGCGCCCTGGATATCTTTCCTGAATCGAACTCAAAACATTTACTGGAATTGATTGCAGATTATTCCATCCTCAGAAAGGTTTGACCATGATTACCCCATTACGGTTTTTATTGATCGCATTTATAGTTACGGTTTTTTGTTTTCCCTTGGCCGGCGTCATGGCGGCCGGGCAGGATAGTGCCTATATCACCATCGGCCGTCATCAAATCAGTGGTCAGGACAGGTCCGGCGCCCAAAAGGCAGCAGTGAGAGATGCCCTGGACAAGGCGGTCCAAAATGCATTTGCCGCTGTGGTATCCCAGCAGAAATTAGGTAAACATCTTGATTTTATTTATGACCAACTCCTGAACCACACCATGGATGTTGTGTCCACTTACCGGGTCATCAACGGCATGGTCTACAACGGGGCATATCTTGTGGGGGTGGAATCGAAGATCAGCCTGGCGCTTTTAGAGAAATACCTGCGTGATTCGGGCATCTTCAAGCAGGCCCGGAACAACCCAAAGGTTCTTTTGTTCATCGGAGAACAGGGACCGGAAGATGAGCAACCCCGGTGCTGGTGGTGGCGGCCGGAAGGTCGACCCTATACCTCCATTGCTGAAAAAACATTGAGCGCCGTGTTTGATCAGGCCCGTATTCCGCTGGTGGTGACAGAAAACAAGTATCCTGACCCTGGCGCCTATCATGTTATATTTTCGTCCATGGATGATCAGGCAGCAGCCATGGCGCTTGGGCAGGCCCTTGAAGCCGATATGATAGTCTTTGGCAAGGCATCGGCCCAGAAGTCCGCTAACCGGATGGGGAATGAAAAAACGTTTGAAGCGGATGTGTCATTTACGGTGCTGGATATGGCTTCACAAAAAGAGGTGAGTTATACAACGGCCACGGCCACAGCCAAAAGTACAGATACCCGTGGTGCAGGCCAGGCTCTGGCCCAGGCAGCACAGACTGCCGGGCAAACCTTGAAGGAAAAAATTCAAGGGTTTTGGGCCCAGATCATGAAGGAAAAAAGAACCTTTGACCTCTATGTGGAAGGGGACAATTTTCTGACCCGGTTCATTGCCCTGAAGCGTCAGCTTAAAGACATTCGGGAAATTGAAGATATTTCCCCCCGGGAATTAGGCTCTTCCCATGCCATTATGGAAGTTACCTACAAAGGTTCGCCTGCCCAGTTTGCCAATGCCGTGATGCTCAGAACCTTTGAAGAGTTCGGCATTGAAGTGTCCATGGTCTCGGATGGTGCGGTGAAAATAAAATTTGTGGTCTCTTCAGACAACAAAGTTGTTCCCAGGATTCCCCAGGAGGGTTCCCCAATTATAGTGCCCCAGGAGAACACATTTCTGCAGGGGGTAGATAAGGGCCAGGGAATTGTTCAACTTACATTCCGCACCCTATAGATGATTCTTTATTCTATTCTATTTTATTTTTTATTAAAATCAATAAGTTGTAACAAACAGATATGTATCTAACATATTTTTAATATTAATTAAAGTTTGCATAGATAAACTCAAATTCTTCTATTATGCTACCCCTAAAATAACCAAAAGAGAATAGAGGGGATAGCATGAATAGACTCAAGACTGAAAAATGGCGCTTCACTGATGTTCGGTTTTTACCCAATATTTAAAGAATATGCTGAACGGATCAATTTGGTAGAAACAATCAACACCATGGTTCCTAACAAGATGAACCTGACTCCTGGCAATGCGGTCCTTGCGTTGATACTCAAACGCCAACGGACGCATATTGGTTATATGTGTCCTTTGGCGTAACGCCGAGGGTGACTTAAAAGACAAGTAGATGGACGATTTTATTTTGATCATGGGCCTTACCCCAATCCGGTAACAGTTCATCGTAGAGATCAGAGGGATGACCGGACAATATTACCGAACAGGGAAGTGCCTTGAGAATCGTAAGCAACTCAATATGATCCTGCTGCTCATAGTCAAAACGATATCGACGAGATGAGCTGCGGGTATGGTGAAGATAGGGCGGGTCGCAGTACACCAGCTCACGGCCACGATAAACATAGGCAGAAAGAAACCGGTTTGCACAGCCATGTATCTTTTCAACTGGATAATCACACTCAAAGGCTGCAAGTGGCTAAGGAAGATATAGAACTTGGCAGCATGCGTGGAGATGAGCTTCCTAAAGAGCTGAAAAAATTGGACAGCAAAAAACAGAGAATAGAGAACGCCATTGTTAAATACATCGTTTTGCCATATACTTCATGGATATGGCAGACTAGGTATAGAAAATTGAATTCTGGGTGTAGGGACTGTCTTTGTAAATAATAGAACCCAAGGGGTAAGATTAGGTCCACGGAAATTTAAAACCCACCAAATAGAGTGCCGCCCAATTGATATGATTTGATTGCCTGGTTTCAAGGCGCGTCAATGGGAGTATATTGAAATATGAATCCATTGGCGCAATGGGGAAACCAGGTAAAAGGACAAGTGATATGGTGGATTTTATTGTTTCCATTCTTTGTCCGGGAGAAACAAATATGAAACCGGTTGTGGCCCTTGTCGGCCGCCCCAATGTTGGAAAATCCACTCTGTTCAACAGAATTACAAAGTCCCGCCATGCCCTGGTGGATGATATGCCAGGCGTGACCCGGGACCGGCAGTATGCTGATACCCAGTGGGAGGATAAAGCCTTTACCCTGGTTGATACCGGTGGTTTTTTAAGTGCGGATGATGATTATTTTGCATCCCAAATCAAGAAACAGCTGTTGCGAGCCGTGGCCCAGGCCGATGTCCTGGTGTTTGTTTTAGATGGCCGGGCAGGGCTTTCTCCCTATGACCGGGATCTTGCCGATCTTTTACGCCGTACGCAAAAGCCTGTTTTGTATCTGATTAATAAGATTGAAAGCCTGCATCGCCAGGAGGACGAGCTTGGGGAATTCTACACCATGGGTGTGGACCGGTTTTACAAGGTGTCAGCCGAACATGGTCTGGGGGTAGGGGATTTTCTCTCCGATCTGGTTGCCCTGCTGCCCGATGCGCCGGTTCAGGCTGAGTCCAAGGAAGAGGATGACAACGGCCCTGTCCGTATTGCCATCATCGGGCGTCCCAACGTGGGGAAATCATCCCTTGCCAACCGGCTTTTCGGAGAACAGCGTGTGGTGGTCAACGATAAGGCCGGTACCACCCGGGATGCCATTGAATTGTCCGTGAACCGGAAAGGCCGAAAGTTTATCCTTAAAGATACCGCAGGCATCCGCCGCAAAGGTAAGGTTACGGATAAGCTTGAGAAATTTTCCATTATTAAAGCCCTGGACAGTATGGAAGATTGTGATGTGGCGTTGATTCTCATTGACTGTTCCGAGGGGATCACAGATCAGGACATCACCATTGCAGGCTATGCTGAAAAAAGGGGATGCGGGGCCATTTTCCTGCTCAATAAATGGGATCTTGTGGACAAGTCCGAAAAGGGGCAGCAGGTATTTATCAAAGAGTTACGCCAGAAAGCAAGGTTCCTGGCTTTTGCACCTGCCATAACCATTTCAGCCAAAACCGGCCAGCGCTGCCACAAGATTTTTGATGAGGTGGAAAAGGTTTATAAGGAATACTGCCATAGGGTCAATACTGGCATGGTCAACCGGATCATTGAGGATGCCGTGTACAGAGACGAGCCATCCCTTCACAAGGGGCGGCGCATCAAGTTTTTTTATACGTCCCAGGTGGCAGTGAAACCCCCTTGCTTTGTCTGTTTTGTTAATTATCCCAACGCCGTACACTTTTCTTACAAACGGTATCTGATCAACCAGCTGCGCCAGATGATCCCGCTGAGCTTGACCCCTGTTAAACTTTATTTCCGGGAAAAAACCGGTAAGATTGAGTTTTCCGGCAACACAAAGGCGTCCAGGAGAATCCAGGAGAAGAAAAAGAAAATTAAAACAAAGCGGAATAAGCAGCGCAAAGAACAGAGCCGCAAAAAACGCGAACGGGATCAGAAAAACACCTTGAAATAAAATAAACGTTCAAACGGAAAATTTTATGACACTGTACGCATATAAAAATATTGTACCGGACATTCACGACTCCGTTTTCATCGCACCTGGTGCCAAGATTATAGGAGATGTGCAGATCGGCCGGGATTCTTCAGTCTGGTTTCAAACGGTTCTCAGGGGAGATGTCGCTGAAATCCGCATTGGTGAACGAACCAATATCCAGGATCTGTGCATGGGCCATGTGGCCACAAACATCCCTTTGATCATCGGTAACGGCGTCACCATCGGTCATAGTTGCTGTGTTCACGGATGCACCATTGGGGACGGCTGCCTGATCGGTATGGGTGCCGTTCTTTTGAACAACAGCGTGATTGGGAAAGGTTGCGTCATTGCAGCGGGGGCCCTTGTCCTGGAAAACACAATCATTGAACCGTACTCTCTTGTTACGGGTTCGCCGGGCAGGGTAAAAAAAGTTTACGCAAACCAGAAAGAGATTGACCAGAAGCTGAAAAAATCGGCTGATAATTATATGGGCCATGCAAGGGAATATCTCTCCAACGATCTGTTTTTTGAAATTGAAAAATAAAGCCCATGATCAGAATTAAATCGGCCACAGATATGCCGGATTTTTTGATCATGGGCCTTATGTCACAGGGATCGTGAGCTTCTCATTTCCGCTTTTTTAATATGATCGAAATCAAAGCGATATTCATCAGGAAACTAAGGCCTGAAAGTATCTCAATCCATCGAGGAGAGTCCGGCCTGTTGGCCTGACCAGCCTTGGGCTGTGCCGCCTTAAAATTATCGTCAACCTCAATCTTTGCATTCACCCTGTGCCCTCTTCCATCGTCCACGGTCAAATGCCATGTTCCGGGCCGATCCGGGCAAAAGGCGAAAATTCCCTTGCAATCGGTCCGGCCGTTCTGATGTTCAGGCTGATCCGACTCCGGTCCCTGGATATGGCTCTGGGCATAGGCCATGGGCGCCCCACCGGTATAAAAAAAACGAACTGCAATCACATCACTGTCTGGCAGCAATCGAAACCCTGTGCCATGGGCATGAACCGTTCCGACTGAAAGACTACAGAACACCAGAACCATCAAAAGACGCCTGTTTAAAATCGCCTGTTTCATTTCACATTGAAAACCAGGACAGATTTCATGACATGGGCATCATAATCCTCTGTGGCCTGATCAATCTTGTTTTTCACCCGGATCATCCAGATCCCCGGGTGATGAAATTTAACATAGGCAACTCCGGTCTCGTCGGTTTCAGTCATATAAGCCCAAGTGTTGGGCCGGGAACTGAAACCATCATAGGAGGCATAAACGGTAGTGGCCAACGGCCTGCCCCTGAACAGAACCTTAAACCGGCCTTCGTCTCCAGGGGTCAGGGACGCAGGGTCATCCAGGGGAACGATCTCCAGATCCTGGCCAACGACGTGTTTATATGTATCTTTATCCGGCACATCCACATGAACCAGGGTTTTGCAGAATTTTTCATATTTGCCGCTTGAAATCACATTTTTCAATCCTTTTTTACTGCCCTGTTTCCAACCCTGACTGGTGTTGGTCCAAATAACGCCTTGTCTATGGCCGCACAAAAGATAAGAACCTTCACCTTCAAGTGTAACAGCAGCATCCAGGGTCATCAGGGTGGGGTTTTTTTCAATGGAAACCGGCTTGACATCTTTACCCTTCACAAGAGATAAAACCACATGCTCTGCGGGCTCCATCTCTTCACTGACCATAAATATGTGGCCGGACAAAACGCTTAACGGCAGCACCTGATGGGCATGGGGATCCATGGTTGCCGGTTTGACAATAAATTCATGGGAAAGGGCTGCGGGCACAACAAAACAAGACAGAACAAACAGAACACCGAAAACACCAATACATCTTTTTTGCATTAAAATTTCTCCTTTTGAAATAAATGGTTAGAACGCAGAAAGGCCATGAAATCATACGCTGCTATTCCAGCAGCGCAGAACCTTCATGGCCTTTTAATAAATTTAACTCTTTTTAGAGCGTGTTTGATAATTAGGGAATCGAGGCGAAATTCCATGAAAATGAGAACCAACTTTTCACAAATTTTCTGTGAATAGCCGGACTATTGACATAAAATTTGGGGAAATTGGAGCCATTTTCATGGGATTGCAGCCGATTCATCAATTACCAAACACGCTCTTAAACGCTATACGGCTCCAGCCGCAACATTAAGGATTTTTACTTATTCTAAATATCCACGGATGTCAACGGTAAAAATTACCCGATACAGGGCAATCGCATGTAGATTTGGCATGGAACTCGTGGGTCGTAAGTCAGGGCAAAACCTTCAACGTCTATATATGGAGGACATTTTTTGTTTTTACCGGCTCAGGGAAACACCCACCCGGAAGATCTCTTCTTCTAAGCTGTATTCCTTCAGACGTTCCGCATAGCCATTGAAATACTGCAGATGCAGGTAGAGATTAAGCCCGTTGTTGAAAAACGAGGTCAATGGATAACTTAAGTCTGCCTGGATACTGGGGCCCGCTTCGGCCCACCTTGTGTGGGTATCCAGACACAGCCCCATGGGTTTGCCTACCTGGATCTGCAAATCAAAATATCCTCGAAAGTCTGCCAGATCGGGGTTGTTTTCATTCTCATTCATCACATATACCCAAAGTTTGGGGGCAACGGCCAGATAAGCCTCGTCAAAAAGAGAAATCTCCATGATCGGCTTGATGTATATATAATTTGTGGACCTGGAATCATTCCCGCCCTTGCCGTTGGACTCATGCTGGAATCCGCTCTGGACACCAAAAAATTTAACCCATGGCAGATCTAAATCAATTTTGGGTACCAGGTAAAACAACTCCGGCTTATAACTGGAATCGTTAAAGGGTTTGGATGTTGAATCAAGGTCCCAGAAAGAGGTCTGGGTGTAGGCCAGATGAAAACCATCCACCAGGGAATTCAACCCCCGGCTGTCAAAGGGCGCATTGAACAGCTTGTACTTAAAACTGACCTGAAATTTACTTTTTTCCAGTCCTGGATCCACACCGAACAGGAAATAGACCGGCTCGTAGGCAGACAAATTTTTTAAAAAGGGCTGGAATTCGTTCTGTTTTTCTCCAATGACCAGTTGCCCCTGGCTTGGATTTTCCCTTTTCCGGTTCTGTGGTTCAACAGATTGAACCGCGGCAAACAACACCGGGCTGGACTTGAAATCTTCAAGGGCCAGGCTGACCGTCCCGGTCATGTCTTGGGGCAGTTCAAACTCATAGGTCAGTTTGGTGAATCCGCCGGCCGGAATCATCACTGTGCCGTCAGGTGTGGTTTCCACACAAATAGCCCTCACCAGGCGCTTCTGATCGTTTAAGCCCACCCTTACCATGACGGAATCATAATCCTTTGAAATGATATTCGTGGTGCCTGAATTTTGGACAAACAGAGTAAACTGGGTGGTTTGGCCTGCCACCGTATTTTCCTGGGGCGGAACAATGAATACATTTGATGTGGAAGCTGCTGCACAAGTTAAATGCAAGACTGTACATGCATCCAGGGCAAGGATCGCAAATAACATAACCATAAGCCGGTGTATTTTTATGGGACAAGGCATGGAAACGCTCCGTAATAATTGTTTAATCCAGCACAGTTAATTTAAGGCCTCTCAGCATTAACCCCATAGACAAACGCAAGAAGTTCCGCCACTGCGACATATATTTCAGCGGGAATTTCCTGGCTGATGTCAAGGGATGCCAGGACCTCTAACAGATCAGGGTCGTCCTTTACCGGGACCCCATGGTCCAGTGCCAGGGCAATGATCTTTTCAGCTACCTTTCCCTGGCCTTTAGCCGTTACCTTGGGTGCCGCGTCTTTGACCCTGTCATATGTCAGGGCAACGGCTTTTTTTCTTTTGGTTCCAGGTGCCATGATTAAACCACAATATTCAAGCCCTGAATGTCATCGGGCGCTTTCATGGAACGCATTAAACTGGTTGGGGAAATCTGTTCCGGCCGGGCCACCTGGCAGTCGATGTTTCCTGCCTGGTATCCGATCCCGGACAAACGCTGTCGCAAATCTGAAATCTTGGGGGAAAGATAATCACAGGTTGCCTGATTCTCCAGTAAGAACCGGCCTGCAATGGTTTTATCCAGAATGGAAAAATCCGCCCGCAAAGGACCGAGAACCGTCATGTTCAATAAAAGGGAGATGCTGAGCATTTTTTTCCCTTTATTTGTTTTGCCTGCCTTTCCCGTGTCCACCATGAGTTGGCCGAAATCAAAGCCATCCTCTTGCCAGACAGGAAACGGCAGAAGAAATCGTGTGCCTTCATGACTTTGTCCACCATCCCCGGATTTGACATTGAGCTGGGCAAAATGATCCAATGCATCTGAGATCTGTTTTAATACATTGGCCTTGCCCGGATCGCTTTCCATGACCGCAAGGGATAAAGAGGCCGCTTTCAGATCCTGGCCTGCCAGTTGCTTGATTGCATAGGCAATTGTTTTTTTATCCGAGACACCGTCAAAACCCTCTGCCAATTTTTTTTCAAAACCTAGGCCCATATTTTTTAGAATGCGGGGTAAAAACTGATCATCCCGAACATCGGATTTCAGTGAAAGCCCCATTAGGATATCATTCAGGGCCGGCTCCCGGGTTTGGCTAAGCGCAGTCAACCCCTGAAAAATTTTTGTCAGGGAAGCGGCTTGAAACGCAGTGTTCTGACCGGTATTTAGTGCAGATCCTGCCGTATCAATGGATACAGACGCAGACCGGGCGTCAGGAACCGGCTTTAGCACAATGCTATCCTGGGAACGAACAACCGCCAGGGACAGATCCATGCCCCGGGCCAAAGGAAGCGGGGTGGAAACCGTCAGTTTCTGACCGTCCACAAGCAATTGGACCTGGTTTGGGGAGCTGGCATCAAGCACTTTTGCATTTAACACCTGCCCGGGCTTTAAATTCATGAGATCCAACCCCTTGGATGGTTCCAGATGACCACCGATAACTTTCAGGGAAGCAAGGGGCAGGCTTGGGATCATCTGGATTTCTCCATTGCAATAAATTTTTCCTTCAGGTCAATGACAAGGGCCACCTCTCCCTTGGGTATGGAAAGCCTCTCTGCAATGGTGTCAACATCCATCTTCTGATAATAAAGATCTATAATCCGCTGCTGTTGATCAAGGGTATCAGTCTCCTTGTGAAATAACGCAGTCCCGCCTTTGGGCAGGGCATTAAGCAGGGAATTATGCTGATTTTCGAGCTGGGTATACAAGGTCTCGGCCCGGGATAACAGCAGATTGATGCTGATAATTTTTGAGTCCAGAGACTGATCAAGTTTTCGGGTCAGTGCCTGTTTCTCCTTTGCCAGCCGTTCAAACTCCATGGCCGCATCTTTTGAGGCTTTCAAAATAGGTTCAATCATTTCAGACGCTTCAGTCAGAACCTCCCTGACCACAACCTGGACTTCTTTACGGGTCTGGGCGGCAATTTCTTCAAGGTCAGTTCCAGGCTTAGGGTCTGGACGGCCTTGGAACCGGTTGGCCCGCCGAATAAAAAGAAACAGCAGGAAGATTAAAAACAGGTCAATGATAAATGAAAGGACAACAAGAAATTCAATGGGAAGCTTGAGCATCATGCCGTGGTATCTATAAGCCGGCCCATCCCATCCGGAGCCGGCAGCAGGTCATCTTTGGGGTTCTGTTTTTTTTGCCGCGTTTCCTTGTCTTTTTCCTGTGTTAAACAAAACGTTTCTTCGCTTTCCTGAACAGTTGTATTCCTTACCACCTGCTGGTTTTGATGTTGTACTGCTGCCTGGTCAGGGTCCGGCTTGGGAGATTGAATCTGATGGCTCAAATCCTGGGCGATACTGGATTGCTGCAGAATCTGGTTATGTCCATGAACTGTGGTCATCTCTTTCCTGTATTATTTCCATGGGCTCTTAAGTTGCGCTAAAAGATTCAAAACTGATCTTGTCAATATATTGGGGCGGCAACACCTTTTTTAATGAAACCTCCACACCCCATAACAAATCGGCTTCCGTCACCTCATTGTTCTTTTCCGACACCAGGCGGGTCTGAATCGCTTCGTAAATTAAATCCCGGTAAAAGGCAAGATTACCGTTTATTTCATCATAAGCCCTTTGATCTGAATAATCAATAGAGACATCTGCAGACACATAGGTCATGGTCCGGCTTTGATCGGATGCCAGAATTATAAAATCCGGCAGCAAAATTGTTCCTGCCCTGCGGCTGGGCGGTAAAACCGGCATCTCTTCAGAAATAGTATCCTGGCCGTCCTGGATAAGATCAATTTCAGTCAAGGAGGCGGCCTGTCTTTCCGGCAAAGGCTCGGGCTCACTTGAAAAAAATAAAAAATAACTTAAAGGAACGGATATACCCATGAACAGCAAGACAGAAGCGGCAGCAAGAATTACCCTTGCTTTGAAAAGTGCTTTTATCTTTTCGCCTATTTTAGACGATACTGCCGGGGAAGATTCTTTTCCATCGGAGTGCCCGGCACCGTCAATCTCTTCCAGGACCACCTGCCCTGCATCGGATTCCAGTTCATCAAACACATCATTGCGATGGTCCTCCAGATCAGACACATCGTCTTCTCCGCTAATATCGCCGAGAATGTCTTCATCTTCCTGATCTGTGGCCATGAGCAGGGTATTAATGTCATCCTGGGATATAAGGATATCTTCATCTTCATCCAACAACTCATCTTTCTCATCTGATTGCTGGAGAAGCGCATCAATATCTTCCTGGGTGATCTCATCTTCACTTTCTTGGATGGCATCACCTGGATCGTCACCATCTGTTTCAGACACCAGGTTTATAGGATCCGGCAGATCATCCTCTCCGCCGTCCCCGTCATCGGCTTCAGGGCGCCAGTCACCTTCCTCCGGCACATCCGGGACCGGTAAAGCGGCCTCAATCAAGGCATCCATGGCATCCTGGGTGATCATACAATCCGCCACATCTGCGGCCTGGATTTCATCTATGGGCTCATCAAATGGATCTTCTGCCTGGGTCGATGCGGACGGAACCGGAGCATCGTCAACGGGTGCATCTTCTTTCTCTGGTTTTGTCACGTCGTCCTGGCGTGATTCAGCTTCCACTGCTGGAACTGGGTCTGGTTCAGCACCGGAATCTGATGCATCATTAACGTTGTCTTGGGTATCGCCGCTTATTACACCCTGGATATCTTCCAATGAAATCAATTCGTCATCATCATCCAATACATTGACCGCCATCATGCGGTCGATGTCGTCCTGGGAAAGCTCTCCTTCAACCTCTTCTCCTGGGTCCAAGCCCTCTTCATCCGGGCCGGATTCATTAAGCAGGCTGTCTATATCATCCTGGAACAACTCACCGGTATCGTCATCGACTGAGGAGGTCTCCATCAGTCTATCAATATCATCCTGGGAAATTAGATCGTCTTCTTCATTTAAAATCGGGTCTGACATAACTCCTCCCTGAGGCCCATGATCAAAATAAAATCGTCCATCTACTTGTCTTTTAAGTCACCCTGGGCGTTACGCCAAAGGGCACATATTTTAAATACGCTTGCATTGGCGTGCCTTGATAACGACTTAAAATCCGGCGTATCTGTGGCAGATTTAATTCTGATTATGGGACTGAAAATCTAATTATTTCAAATAACTATCCAGACTGACCTGCAATTTCACCAAAACAGCTGTATGGATCTGACAGATCCTGGATTCCGTCAAAGACAAAACCTCACCAATTTCTTTCAAGGTCAGTTCTTCATAATAGTAAAGAGAAATAACAATCTGCTCTTTTTCCGTTAATTTTTTGATGGCCTCCACCAGGACGGATTTTAATTCAGCCCGGTAAAAGTCGTCTTCGGGATTTTCGTCGCCGTTTAGACTATCTTGAAAACGGGTTCGGGAGGAGGCATCATTGTTTTTCGTTTTGATGAAATCATCCAGACTGAGAACAGCAGCCCCATGAATATCGGTCAGCATATCCTGGTACGTTTCCAGATCTACACCCAAAGCGTCACAGATTTCATCTTCATCGGCCGGCCGCCCTTTTTCATCCTCAATGGTTTTTGCCGCCCGGGCAATATTCTGGATTTTTTTTCGCATGGACCTTGAATAGGTGTCCATGCTGCGCAATTCATCCAGAATAGCCCCCTTGATACGATACCGGGCATAGGTCTCCAGGCTGACATGTTTGTCCGGATCAAATTTGTCCACTGCATCAATGAGTCCCAAAGAACCTGCTGACAGCAGTTCGTCAAAAAGCACACTGCCAGGCACACGCATGGCAAACCGGGAGGCAATGTACCGGACCAGATACGCGTAATTGACGATACTTTCCTGCCGCCAGACTTTCCACGCCGCTTGATTTTTTTTAAGGGGATATTTCATGGAAATGTTCTTATTTCCTTCCGGCAATTCTAAGTTTAATACAGCATGTTTTTGCCTGTTTCGTGCCCGTGCTCATACTCGTAAACGTAGAATGTAAGTTCACGAACACATAGTAAAGATTATTGGGAATTGACCGTCATTGGGCCGCTGCAAACACCTGGTTCATAAAAAAGGTCAGATTTCCCTGGTTCTGGTTCGTTCTGTTGTCGTTGAGCAAATTTTTTGCAAGATCGGATATGGCATCGGCTGCCGGACTGTGTTTTACAGTATCCAAAAGGATGCTTCTGTTCCGCACAGCCTTTTGCAAAGCTGGGTCAACGGGGATATAGCCGCGGTATTCCAGCACCACATTTTTTAAAAATTTATTCATGGCATTGCTCAAAGATCCGTAAACTTTTTTGGCACCGGTCGCGTTGTCCGCCATGTTCACCACCAGCTTGAAATACTTTATTCCATAGGTCTGGGACATGACCTTCATCAGGGCATAGGCATCGGTAATGGAGGTGGGTTCCGTGGTGGCCACCACCAGGCACTGGTCCGCAGATGAATTAAAATAGAGCACATTGGATGAAATGCCGGCCCCGGTATCCAGCAAAATAATATCAGCCATGTCGGAAAGTGTCTCAAACTCAGACAGCAGGGTCAGTTTTTCTCCTTCGCTAAAACGGGTCAAATCAGCAAACCCGGATCCCCCGGGCAGAATGCCGATGCCATGATCTGTTGTCACCATCACCTGGGACAATGTTTTTTCTCCGGATATCAGATGGCGGATGTTATATTGGGGTCTTAAATTAAATACGATATCAATATTGGCTAAACCCACATCCGTATCTATGATCACCACCCGTTTTCCAAGCCGTGCCATGGCCACGGCCAGGTTTCCCACAATATTGGTTTTGCCCACCCCGCCCTTGCCGCTGGTCACCGCAATGACCCTGGGGTATGAATTAGCATTGGAAGCCCCGCTTTGTTCCTGTTTTTGCATCGCATTTATCCTGGCCATCTGCCGCAGTCCTTTTGCCTGATCCACCTAGTCTCCTTTGGGCTCTTTTTTCAGAATTATTTTCAAAAGCTCATGGGTGTCCGGAATAATCAAATCCTCGGGCACCTTCTGGCCATTGGTCACCAATGACACCGGCAAGTCATAGCCGGCCACCTGGTCAAGAATGTGCCCGCATCGTTTTGTCTCATCTATTTTTGTAAACACATAGGTGTCTGGATTAAAAACGGAAAAAGCAGATGCCGCTTCCTTCATATTAATCAATTCAGAGGTAACACTCAAGGTTAAATGCACACTGATCTGGAAATCATTTCTGATCAGCTCAAGGATTTTGTCAATTTTTTCCTTATCATAATGGCTGTGCCCTGCCGTATCAATCAGTATCATTTCCATGGATTTCATCCGGTCCAGGGCCCCTGCCAAATCCTGGCGCGAAAAAGCGGGCACACAGACAATCCCCATGATGCCGGCATAGGCTTTCAGCTGCTCAAAGGCCCCGATCCTGTAGTTGTCTATGGAGACTAACCCGACCTTTATTTTCCGGGTAAAACTCAAATAGGCGGCCAGTTTGGCGATGGTAGTGGTTTTTCCCACACCGGTGGGTCCCACAAAGGCCGCTATCTGGGGACGTCCCGGACTGTTGGACCGGGTAAAAAAATTTTTTGTGCGTAATTGATCCAGACAAAGATGCATCACGCTTTTTTTCAACTGTTTCATCTGCGTTACCGTATCAAGGCGTTTATCCAGATCTGCGGCTGCTTTTTGAACAAGATCTGCCGCCAGGCGTTCGCTGACCCCGCAGCGCAGCAGGGAGGCCAACACCCCCACGGATTCAAAATGATTGCACAAAATGGACTGCACCCCGGCACCAAAACCGGCCACACAAAGGATCTCTTTGATCTGCGAAATATCCGACTTCAGGGATTCCACCGCGTTCAGAACAGGGGGGGCAGATGTATCACTACCGGGTGAAGAGATTGCCGCCTCGACCTCGAACATGGTCTGTGCGTATGGGGTTTTGGGTGATTTCGGCACCTTGCGGGTGGAAAGAATCATGGCATCGGCCCCTAACGTCTCCTTGATATCGGCCAGAGCCGTCTGGATACTTGGTGCTCTGAAAATTTTTTTATCCACGCTTTAAGCTTACCTTTCCCACAGCCTGCAAATTTATATCATCCACGATCTCTGCGTGGGATACCACAAATACATTGGGAAGAGACGGCTCAATCAGACGGCGGACATGACGACGTAATGTGGGCGGGGTCATGAGCACAGGCTGGGTATTCAGAGTGATGAGCTTTTCCACCTGTTTTGATACGGCACCGACAAATTCCGTAATCAGGACAGGCTCTAACGCCAGGTAAGCCCCCTGGTCGGTCCGTTTAATATTTTTTGTTAAAATTTCTTCAAGTTTTCGGTCT
>PDTI01000039.1 GCA_002747145.1 Desulfobacter postgatei | reverse complement strand
TTCCTTGAGGAGCTGGGGATTACATCCACAGCCCTGGAATCTTTGACCGCCCTTTGCCTGAAATCCCTGGACCTGATCTCTTTTTTCACCGTGGGCAAAGATGAGGTCCGTCAGTGGCTGGTGAGAAAAGAGGCCAAGGCGACCACCGCTGCCGGGGTGATCCATTCCGACCTTGAACGCGGGTTTATCCGGGCCGAGGTGTTCAAGTATGATGAACTCATGGCACTTGGCTCTGAAGCAGAGTTGAAAAAGAACGGCAAATTCTATGTGGAGGGCAAGACGTACGTGGTCCAGGATGGCGATATTTTAAATATCCGGTTTGCGGTGTAGGGCGTTATAATCCGGGTTATTATGAATTGGTTGGAGGCCGGAAAGCTGTTAGAGCCTGTCGATTGGCGATTCCCCCCCGATTCATCAATTCCCAAACAAGCTTTCACAGGTGCGACCGGCATGGTCATGAACTAGCTGGTGTAAGTCCAGCCATAGCCCTTGAAAGGAGGGAATATGTAGGCAACGGCGAGGGTGCCCGAAGAAACCTCCCGAATCTGCCTGAGGAGGGATGACCCGGTGAAGGGAAGCCAATGAGGGATCTGAAGGAAGCTGGCGCCAAACTTGCTACTCAAACTTGGTGTGAACCTCTGGTAGGTCTGACAGAGCGGGCGAAATACCCTCGACAGACTGTTACGAAATGCCAATTTCTTTGTTGGAAAATCAATTTGATCTTTGCGAATACACCTATGCATGCGGTCAAATTGATTTTCCGCTTTGAATTTGAAAAAATATCTATTCCTCAACAGCCTGTCGAGTAGCCCGGTTGCACTTTTGAAAAATAAGATTTTTCAGGCTATACCCAGTTTACAACCAAAAGCCTTAGTCACTTTGCTTATGGTGCTAAACTAAGAGCCTGTTTGATAATTGATGAATCGGCTGCAATATTTTATCCGGTGTCATTTTTGAAACGAGGCGCCTATTCCGGGGCGTTGCCGTGCGCTTCGGTCAGCCGCGCTTTCAAGTATGCCACTTCCTGTTCATCATATTCATACATGTCAAAGCAGTATCCGTCTTCGCCCAAAAGTCCTTCGGGGACCAGGTCTCCCATCTCCTGGGGATCCGTGACCATCTCCCCGTAAAAACAGACAGACAACCAGCGCTCATCCGGGTCATCATCAATGACATCCACCATGGCGAACAGCGGGCGTTTGGTCTGGGCCGCATGCCGGGGGCGCAGGGAGTAGCTTACGCCGGGCCGGCCCACAAATTCAAGGGTGGTATCGGACAGGGCCTTCAGGTGGTCCATAAGTTCGGTAAATGCCTTGCGGGTTTGATTGTTGCTATCTTTCCAGTCGGTTAATAATGCGTCAAGTTCTTGCATACGTTATTCCTTTGCATGTTTCATCAAATGTCCAAGTTCCGGGAAAATCAGGTTGTTGCAGGCCAGTTTGCAGGCGTTAAAACTGCCGGGGATGCAGAATACGGCTGTACCTTTTATAACGCCTGCCGTGGCCCGGGACAAGATGGCGGCAGAGTCAATCTGCTCAAAGCTGAGTTGGGCAAATACCGGCCCAAAGGCTGTCAGCTCCTTGTCAAACAGGGGGCGGACCGCCTCTATGGTGACATCTTTGGGGCTGATGCCGGTACCGCCGGTCATGATGACGGCATGGGGACCTATACGTTCGATGATATGCCCAAGGGCATCGGTGATGGCATGTGCATCATCCGGGATCACCTGGTGAATCACCACGTCATGCCCCTCTTTTTTTGTCTGTTTTTTTATCCATAACCCGCTTTTATCATTTCCAAAGGTCCGGGTAGAGGAGATGGACAATATGACAATTTTGAGGTGCCTGGGCAAAGATGAATGATGGGCATGCAGGCTCATGAGAGTTTAATTTCCCTGTAAACACAGTCTTCTTTGTCCTGTTCAAGGACATGGACATGGATCATATCTTCGGGTTCCGTGTCCGCAAAAATACCCTGGTAATCTGCCTGGATGGGCATCTCCCTGTGACCTCTGTCCACCAGGATGGCAAGCTCAATGCGGGCGGGTCTGCCGAAATCCATCAACGCCTCCATGGCAGCCCGGATGGTCCGTCCGGTGAAAAGCACGTCATCCACTAAAATGATCTCTTTATCATCCACGGAAAAAGGGATGTTCGAGGGTCTTACCGTGGGCTGACGGCTGATTTTTGTCCAGTCGTCCCGGTACATGTTGATGTCCATGGACCCCACAGGCACCTGGGTGCCTTCAATGGCTGCAATTTGCTCTGCCAGGCGTTTGGCAAGAAAATCCCCCCGGGTCTGAATCCCCACCATGGCCAGGTTTTTTACCCCTTTATGTTTTTCAATGATTTCGTAGGCAATGCGGGTGATAATTCGTTTATAATCCTGATCATTGAGAATGCTCTTTTTTTTTGTCATGGTATGCCTTTTTATTGTTCGGATCTGCCCTGAAAGGTTTTTCTACCATCTTTTTTTTAGAACGGCAACACCTTGATTTCTTATCCAGGTTCATATAATCAATTCTTACACGAACACCCAAGGCGCATAGCTGACGCTGCCGGTTTAAAAGGTGGGAGGTGACTTTGATTGGGACTAGATAAAAACAAAAGGCATTACAGGCATTGGAAAAAATAGACTGTACAGGCGTCATCCTGGCCGGCGGCTGCAACAAGAGATTGCCCGGCATAAACAAAGCATTTCAAAGGGTTGGCGCAAGGACCATACTGGACCGGATTCATACCCTGTTTTCCATGGTGTTCAAGGAAGTGATCCTGGTGGTTAATGATCCGGCTCTTTTTCTGGGTATCGACGCCCTGGTTGTAACGGATATTGATTCGTCCCGGTCTGCTTTGGCAGGACTTCATGCAGGCCTGTTTCATGCCTGCTTTGAGTGGAGCTATGTCACAGCCTGTGATGCGCCGTTTGTCAGTGAAAATATCATTCGGCATCTTTTTGCCCAAAGGCGCTCCGGCAAGCAGATTATCATACCCAGAACCTGGGAGGGGCTTGAACCCTTATCTGCGCTGTATCATAAATCCTGTCTGCCAAGAATTGAGATCAATCTTGAAAAAAAGATAGTTATGATCAAAAAATTTTTCAAGCCTGAAAGGGTTAAACAGATCCCGCCCCACACCCTTGAATCCCTGGACCCGGATTTACGGTTTAAGTTTAATGTGAACACGCCTGCCGATCTTGAGACAGCCAGAAGGATGGCCCAGGCGTCAGACCCGGGAGATGGAGAAGACATCTAAGGAAGAACCCATGGGGTTAGCTGCAATGATACGCCGGATGAAAAATCACCCGGATTTTTCCAAAGCCGGGATGGTGCTTTACCATAACGGGGTGGTCCGGGACAGCTCCCGGGACGGCCGGCCGGTATCAGGCCTGACGGTAACCGCAGACCAGGAAAAACTGGATCAGATCATAGACCGGACCCGGGCCATGCCCGGTATTCTGGAGGTGTTGGTGCACATCAATTCGGATACCCCGTTGAGGGTGGGAGATGATGTGATGTTCCTGGCTGTGGCAGGGGATATCCGGGAACATGTGATTGATGCGTTAACCTATGCGCTGGACCGGATAAAAGCAGAGGCCACCGTCAAAACCCAGGTGTTTGTATGAGAGCGTGTTTGAGAGTTAGGAGGAGGATGTGAACCAGTTTACCCATGTTGACAACCAGGGCCGTGTGAGGATGGTGGATGTGGGGCCAAAGCCCCCCACCAACCGTGTGGCCGTGGCCAGGGGGAGGATTTTGATGTCCCCGGACACTTTGGCGGCGATTGTGGACGAAAAGATAAAAAAGGGCAATGTACTGGAAGCCGCACGCATTGCAGGGATTATGGCAGCCAAACAAACCTGGGCCCTGATTCCCATGTGCCATCCCCTGAACATCACCCATGCCCGGGTGGACTTTTTTGATGACAGGGAAAACAGCTGTATTCACATTGAGGCCCAAGTGTCTTTGACCGGAAAAACAGGGGTGGAGATGGAAGCCATGACCGCGGTGAGTGTGGCGGCCCTGACCATTTATGATATGTGCAAGGCCCATGACAAGGGTATGGAGATCTCCAATATTCATCTGGCCTTTAAATCCGGCGGAAAAAGCCGCGCATACACGGCCCCTGGATCTTCTGTATGATTGATTTTATCCACACGACCATGGGCGCGGAGCACCTGGCCTGTCTAGGGGCAGGGTTTGTGCTTGGCCTGTTGACTGCCTTGATCCTTTTCAAACTGGTCATCCATTTTTTTTCAAACCGGTTCAACGTGTTGTCGGACAAGGCACTTTATGAAAATTCCCGGCAGTTCATGGATATGGCCCAGTCCCATTTCAACGGCTATCTCCAGCAAGCCCACCAGGATTTCAAGGGCAAAGAGGACGCCTTTGCCAGGGCCGTTGACCCGGTGCACCGGATGCTGGAGCGCTATGAACAGCGGCTTGGAACCATGGAAAAGGATAGAAGTCAGGCTTTTGGGGCCATCAGCCGGTATTTGTCGGATATGGCAAAAACCCAGCACCAGCTTGCCAGAGAAACAGATAACCTGGTCAAAGCACTGCGCGTGCCACATGTCCGGGGCAGATGGGGGGAAGTGACCCTGAAGCGGGCCGTGGAGCTGGCCGGTATGGTGGATCATTGTGACTTTGTTGCGCAGGGGGTGCAGGGTGCCGGCAAGGGCGCGCTTCGCCCGGACATGGTGGTGAAACTGCCCGGAAACCGCCAGGTGGTGGTGGATGCCAAAGTACCGCTCATGGCGTATCTGGATGCCTTGGAATCAACAGATGAGCAGGCCCGGAAAGAAAAACTTGATGACCATGCCCGCCAGGTCATGACCCATATTGTTCAGCTGGGATCGAAAAATTATGCCGCCGCCTTTAGCCCAAGCCCTGAGTTTGTGGTCCTGTTTATCCCCGGGGAAAATTTTTTTTCGGCCGCCCTTGCTGCCCGGCCCGATCTTATTGAAAAGGGGGTGGCCCATGGGGTGATTCTGGCCACGCCGACCACCCTGATTGCCCTGCTTAAAACCGTGTCCTATGTGTGGCTGCAGCAGGCAGGTTATGAAAACGCCCGAACCATCCGGGAGCTTGGTTTGGAACTTTTTGAGCGGCTGTCCACCATGGCCGGGCATATGAACCGTCTGGGAAAGGATATAGAGCGCACCGCCGCCACCTTTAACCGCACCCTGGGCGCCATGGAAAAAAGGGTGCTGGTTTCGGCCCGCAAATTTGAAAATTTAGGGGTCTCCAGTTCCGGGCTGCCGGATTGCGAACCTGTGTCTGAGCCGGCTTTAACCCTTAAACGGATGAAGGAAAGACGTTGGCAAGATGATACGGATTAAACATTATAGAAAAAATAAGCGCGGTGATCAGAAACCTGGGACATTATACCATCTCCTGATTTATTTGCTGTTGATACTTATCCTGTCCGAGACATTGGGGTGCAGGGATCGGAAAAAAGTGCTCCCCCCCAGGGAAAATCCCTTGGTAAGGGTGGCTGGGTCAGATCTGCCTGAATTTAGGGATACCCTTTTCCTGAAGGACCTTGAGGCCTCAATTGACCAGAGCCTTGTCTATTTTAAACGGGTTCCGGCCACCCGGACCTATCATTATGGCCAGGAGGTGTACAATGCCGCCCATATGATCTCTTCCCTTGAAACCTTTAAAGCGTTTCTTGAAACCAAGCCCTCGGCCAAAGACTTAAACCGGTTTATCCGCAAGACATATACAGTGTACAAAAGTATAGGCGCCCCCAATAAAGATGTGATTTTTACCGGCTATTTTGAACCTACTTATCCGGGCAGCCGCACTCCGGGGCCGGAATATCCCTGGCCGGTTTATTCCATGCCCGATGATCTGTTTCAAATTGATCTGTCAGCGTTTTCCGATGCATATAAAGGGCATAAACGGCTCATGGCACGTGTTGATCCAGAGTCACGAAGGATCAAACCCTACTACACCCGGGAGCAGATCAACAACCAGTTGGATTTTGCACAAAAAGCCCGGCCCGTGGTCTGGCTGGCCAACCGTATTGACCGGTTTTTTCTGGAGATTCAGGGGTCAGGAAGGGTGAGGCTTGCCCATGGAGAGATTGCCCGCCTGCACTATGCCGGGGCCAATGGCCGTAAATACAGCGCTGTGGGGAAATATCTCATTGATAAAAACGAAGTGCCAAAGGATAAAATGTCCATGCAGGCCATACGCCAATGGCTATCTGATCACCCGGACCGCATGGACGAGGTGCTTTTTACCAATGACAGCGTTGTCTTTTTCAAGGAAGGCACGGGCGGCCCCTTTGGCAGCATCGGTGTCTGTGTAACGCCTGTGCGCTCCATTGCCACGGACACCAAACTGTTTCCCAAAGGGGGGCTTGCTTTTATCCAGACGGCGCTGCCCACCGCCGTGGGCCAACCAAAACAAGCATGGCCCAGGGCATCTTTATTTGTGCTTAACCAGGATACCGGCGGTGCCATCAAGGGACCGGGCCGGGTGGATCTGTTCTGCGGTGCCGGAGACTGGGCTGATTACACTGCCGGTCACATGGTGGTCAGGGGACAGCTTTATTTTTTGGTGCTCACCCCAAAGAACTGAAAACGCACAATACAGGCTGTATCATCCTGGCATAAAGGGATCAGATCCAGCAGCAGACTGGGTCTGGTTTTGTGGATGCTGCCCACATTATCAATGATTAGAAGTTGGGTTCTGTCCCTCTGAAACTGCCGGACAATTTTTCCAGGATTGATTTTTAAATCGCTGACGGTAACGATATCTTCTGAAAATTTTGTTTCCATCATCCACCGCTCATAATTTTTGGTTCTCAACAGCACTGCAGAGGTATAATAACTTCCTTTTCAAATCCCCATTGCTTTTACACATAAAGTATAATATTTTATACACAAATATAGATATATCACTTTGTGTAATTTAAGAGGCAAAATGAATAATCCATTCACCTATAGTAAAATTGTCACCGGATCTTCTTTTTGTAATCGGAAAAAAGAGCAGGAAGAGATATTAGAGTTTATCAGAACTTCCCAAAACGTATTGCTGTATTCTCATAGACGGACCGGCAAAAGTTCCTTGATCAAGCAGGTGTTTCTCAATATGAAACACCAGGCCCCGGAAATAGGGGTACTTTATATTGATCTTTATGGTACTACATCTGAGAAAGAATTCATAACTCGGATTTTTCAACAATTGAATGTTTTGGAGACAAATACGGATAAGCTTCTAAAATTATTAAAGAACAGCATTGATAAATTCTCGTTTCAGCTGGGTATTGATCCCAATACCAATACGCCAACAATCACCCCAACATTCAACCGTGCAAATGAGACCTTGGTCCTGAAAAATCTCATGGAATTGCTTGAAAACTTTTCTGCAAAACGAAAAATTGTCATTGCACTTGATGAATTTCAGGAAGTTGCCAAATATACCAATGCGGATGTGCTTGAAAAGCAGCTAAGATCTTATATTCAGCAACACACAAATATTTGCTATATCTTCTCTGGAAGTCAGCAGCATATACTTACAGCAATGTTTCAGTCTCAAAACAGAGCGTTTTATCAACAGGCTGCAAGTTACCCGCTTAAACAGATTGAAACCAAACATTATATTCCATGGATGGAAAATTTATTTGCTAGAGGAAATTTTTCGATTGGCAAAACAAATTTAGAAAACATTGTCGGCCAGTTCAACAATCATCCCATGTATATTCAACTGTTTTGTTTTTTTCTATGGCGCGAGCTCCAGCATACACCCTGGAATGACGAAATAATCAATACAATTGAAAGATACATGATTGACCAAAAACATATAGAATACCAAACGCTTTGGGATAATCTATCGATAAACCAGAAAAAAACGCTCAAACTTGTATTGATCAATGACGGTCAGAATCTTTTTACCGCAGAAGCGCTCACCACTGTAACTATAAAAACAGCCTCAGTTGTCACCCGATGCTTGAAAAGTCTGTCTGAAAAAGAAATTTTAGTGAAGAATGGAAAATATTTAATTCAGGATATACTCTTAAAAAAGTGGCTTGTCTTGAATGCATAACATGAATGTTTCTGAAACAAAATGGTCGGAGTGCTTAAAGGAGGCCTGGATTGATCGAATAGATCAAATAGTAAGGAAATTTCGGAATCAAGTAACACCTGAATGATGCTTGCAAAATCCGATATACGAATGGAGAGTTTGAAATTTGCTTTGTGACAGATTCAATAGCAACTCGAAAACGATTCCCAAGCCCGGCTTGACACTCTTCATAATATAAGATGGCGTGTAAAATTCCTTCCATGGGCCCTAGCGGCATAAAGATTTCTTTTTCAATATAAAGTTTTGATATTTTAATATAAAATTGATATAGTAGCATTAAAAAATAGTCACTTCGGAGGTGAAGACCGATGCCGACCACTATTACTATGATTAATTTCATCCTATTTGCTACTCACCAGAGCTTTGGTAGGCCAAAATTCAAAACGCATTCACCCTTCGGGAGCGCCTTTTGGCCGAATCTGATTGGTTTCCGGTCAGTTGCGGCGGACAACGCCAGCTGCATGACCGGGGCCTTGCATATTCAGCCAAAAGGCAATTGCATTTTTTAGATTATAGTATAATAGCATACTTTCATTACACTCGACCGGCTGTTACAGAATGGTGATTTTTCCAATTTCTTCGTTTGTTGAAAAAATTATCTATTCCGTAACAGCCTGTCGATCATGGATTTACAGGTGTTTTTATGGATTTTCGTGATATTAAGTCGTTCCTAAACGTTGATATAAATGAAGCCGAAGAGTTGGGCCGCCTTCTGCTGGATACCCTGGTATCTGATCTGGAAAAGATCCGCCGGGGTATCCGGGATAATGATGTGGAATCCATCCGCTTTGTGGCACATTCCATAAAAGGCGCATCCGGGAATTTGGGATTTGAAAGACTTTCTGAACTGGCTGCAGTGATGGAGATTCGCTCCCGGGCGGGCAGGTTAGACGGTTTGGGGGATCTGCTTTTGGACATGCAGAGTCTTTTAGAAAAACTTGAAAGCAGTCTGGCAGGCAGGTGATATGGTTGACGCATATTCCATACTTGTGGTTGACGATAACCTCTTGAATCTTAAGCTCATTGAAAAAGAGCTCATCAAGGAGGGGTATATTGTCCTTTTAGCGGATAACGGACCTGATGCCAGGCGTATCGCTGCCCAGGAACATCCGGATCTTATCCTGCTCGACATTGAGATGCCCGACGAAGATGGATTTGAAATTATTAAAAAACTTAAAAATGATACGGCTACGGTTACCATCCCCGTGCTTTTTTTAACGGGTGTCTCCAAGGTGGATGTTAAGCTGAAAAGTTTTGAACTTGGGGCCGTGGATTATATACTTAAACCCTTTCATCCCCAGGAGGTTCTGGCCCGGGTACGTATTCACCTCAAACTTTCCATTGCCACGAACTCCCTGGTGCAGGACCAGGCCAGAAAGCTGCGCCAGATCAGCCAAGCCCAGAACGCCATGCTGCCCTCCCCTGGAAACTTTCCCAATGCCGGATTCAGTGTCTTTTATCTGCCCCTGGAAGAGGCTGGCGGGGATTTTTATGATATTTTAGATATTTCAAACCAGATCACCGGATATTTTCTGGCAGATTCCTCAGGGCATGATATTGAAACCTCGTATATCACTGCATCTGTCAAGGCGCTTCTGGCCCAGAACTGCATTCCGGTCTATTCACCCAGGGAGAGCATGAGAATGATCAATGATGTGCTTGTGGAAATTCTGCCTGGGGAAAAATATCTCACCGCATGCTACATGCACCTGAATCGCGACACCAGGGTCATGACCCTGGTAAATGCAGGACATCCCCCTGTGATTTACATGCCCAAGGGTAAAAAACCTTTTTTTCTAGAAGTTCAAGGAGACATTCTGGGCATGTTCACCGATGCAGCCTTTGGCATAAAAAAAATTGCAGTGAATGAAGGAGACCGGTTTTTTATCTATTCAGATGGCCTGGTGGAATCCACAGAAAAAAAAATATCATGGGTGGCAGGAGTGAACGGGCTTTTATCCATCTTTGAAGGGATGGGCAAGGTGGACCTTCCAGATGTCCCGGATATACTGATATCCCGTCTTTTTAACGGCGAGCCCATGCCCGAGGATGATATCGTTCTTTTATGCATTGAGGTGTGAGGATGCCTGAATTTTTGGACGTTTATGAAATCAAAGAGGAGAAAGACCGTGTCTTCATACGGTTCTCCTCCACCATGGAACATATTGACAGGGCCTGTGCCGCAGTACTTATTTTTCTAAGATCCAAGGGACCAAAATATTTTCCCCATCTGTTTGCCGTAAATTTAGGCATGCGTGAGGCCATGGCAAATGCGGTGCGCCATGGGAATCAATACGATTTGGCTAAGCTTGTTTTTTTGGAACTTGATGTAAGCCGGGATCGATGGATTCGTATGAAGATTTCCGACCAGGGACCGGGGTTTGAATGGATGAAAGTCCAGCATCGGGATGCATCTGACAAGGCTGATCACGGCAGGGGCATGTGCATCATGCGAGCCTATTTTGATCGTTTCAGTTATAATGAAAAGGGCAATAGTATTTATCTTGAAAAATACATTTTGTAGTTCCTGTATTTTTAATAGCCTGTTTGGTAATTAGGGGATCAAAGCGAAATCTCATGAAAATGAGAAGCAAATTTTTACAAATTTTCTGTTAATAGCCGGACTATCAGCATAAAATTTGGGAAAATTGGGGCCATTTCCATTAGATTGCAGCCGATTCATCAATTATCAAACAGGCTCTAAGGCCCATGATCAGAATTCAATCTGCCACAGATACGCCGAATTATAACTATTTGAAAAAGTTTTGAATTTAAATTTAACGCTTGACTCACCAACAAAACAAGCTTATACAATCTATCATAAATTATTAAAAGCGAAACTATATGACCACCCGCAAAACAGACAACTATTATTTTTATTTCCGGTATTTTTTTATACCTGCCTGTCTGTATTGCGCTAAATAGACCATTTTTTAAAGCCGCAGGCAGACACCGCCTGCGGCTTTTTTTCTTTAAAGTTTCAGGCGATAAAAGCCCGCGAAAGGAATTGTCATGAAACTGCTTAACGATGTAAACGTAGAGTCATTTTTTACCCTGACCTCCCCGGAAGCCATACGAACAAAACTGCCTGTATCCGACGAAATTGCTGACAACGTAATTGCCGGCCGCCTGGAAATCCAAAATATTCTGACCGGAGAGGACAAACGGCTGATGGTCATTGCAGGGCCCTGCTCCATCCATGACATGGAGGGAGCCATGGAGTATGCCCAAAGGATGAAGGTCCTGCGCGAAGAAGTAAAAGATAAAATCAGCCTGATTATGCGGGTCTATTTTGAAAAGCCCAGAACCACCGTTGGCTGGAAAGGGCTAATCAATGACCCCTTCCTGGATTCTTCCTATAATATGGAAGAAGGGCTTCAAAGGGCCAGAGCCCTGTTGATCGACATCAATGCCATGGGCCTGCCTGCGGCCAATGAAATCTTAGATCCCATCACTCCCCAGTACATTGCCGACCTTCTAAGCTGGGTGGCCATTGGCGCACGGACCACAGAGTCCCAGACCCATCGGGAGATGGCCTCGGGCCTGTCCATGCCTGTGGGATTTAAAAACGGAACTGACGGCAGCCTGACGGCAGCTGTCAATGCCACCCAGACCGCAAGAGCACCCCAGCATTTTCTAGGCATTGATCCGGATGGCAAAACAGCCATTGTCTCTACCCGGGGCAACCGCTTCGGTCATATTGTCCTGCGCGGCGGGACCACACCCAACTACGATCCCGTATCCGTGGGAAAAGCCCAGGCCCGACTCAGGGAAAAGGATCTTTTAGATGCGGTGATCATCGACTGCTCCCACGACAACTCCGGACAGAAATACACAGGCCAGTCCTTTGTATTTAACAGTTCCGTGGATCAAAGACTTGAGGGTAATGACAGGATTGTGGGCCTGATGCTGGAAAGCAACCTGTTTGAAGGCAATCAGAAATGCAAATGCGACGGGGATGCAGCTCATCTTAAGTACGGGGTTTCCATCACAGATGAATGCATCTCATGGGACACCACGGAAAAACTGATCCATTCGGCATTTGATAAACTGTCCTGAATTTTAACCACGGAACGTACGGAAGAACACGGAAATGGATCTGCTTTTTGTCAAACAATGGATCTTGGCAATTTGAATTAAGGCCCATGGTCAGAATTAAATCTGGTGCAGATTTAATTCTGACCATGGGCCTAAACAAAACTGGAGATATTTAAATGAAACAGGCGGTATTTGTAAACAGGGACAAAGCGCAGTTTAAAGCACTTGAACAGATGTTGCACCAACACAATATTGAAATACAATGGTGCGCAACCGGCAAAGAACTTTTATCTCTGATTTCCAACACCCCTGCAGGGCAATGGATTGATCTGGTAATTATGGAAGAAGTCATGCCGGACATGGATGCCAAAGCCCTTGTGAAGGCCGTCACCATCCAAAGCCCCATGACCAATTGTGTGATTACCGGCACCATGGATAAAAAGAAATTCCATGATGTCCATGAAGGATACGGTGTGCTGATGCAGCTGCCTGTTCAACCCGGACAGGGTGATGCCCGAAACTTGGAAGACCATTTGAAAAAAATCAGGTTGCTGGGGTGACGGAAAACACCCTGCCCCTAAGGAGATAAAACAATATGATTATCAGCATAGCAAGCGGAAAAGGCGGCACAGGAAAGACCACTGTGGCCACCAATCTTTGCGCAAGCCTTGATGCAGACCTGATGCTTTTAGACTGCGACGTGGAAGAACCCAATGCCCATCTTTTCCTGAACCCTGATTTCACTGGCAAAGAAAAGGTCAATGCTCCGGTGCCTAAAGTAGACTTAACGCTTTGCACTTATTGTAAAAAATGTATGAATATCTGCCGCTACGGCGCCATTGCCGTGGCCGGCAAAACCGTCGTTACTTTTCCGGAACTGTGCCACTCTTGCGGCGGCTGCACGGTTGTATGCCCGGAAAAGGCGATCACAGAAACAGACCGGTTCATCGGCACGGTGGAAACCGGCAGCCTGAATCTGCCCAACACCCCGTCATTTGGTCGGGGACTTCTGGATATCGGCCAGGTTATGGCGCCACCGGTCATCAAACAGGTTCGCCAGCTTGAAGGGAAAAAAGGGCTCACCATCATAGATGCCCCGCCGGGCACCTCCTGTCCCGTGATTTCCGCCATGAAAGGAACGGACTTTGTGCTTCTCGTCACCGAGCCCACACCCTTTGGCCTCCATGACCTGACCCTGGCCGTGGACGCGGTCAAGCTGTTAGACATTCCCTGTGGTCTTGTGATCAACCGGGCAGGTCTTGGCAATGATGATGTGAATCACTATGCTCAAAAAAAAAACATACCGGTTTTACTTGAAATTCCCTTTGACAGAGACATTGCTTCCGCGTACTCAAAGGGTGAGCTGCTTGTCCAGGCTCTGCCCGAATACAAAGACAGATTCAAGGGTCTGTACAGATCCATTGAAGCAATCGTAAACCGGAAAGGGGTTGCCTGATGAAAGAACTTGTTATTTTAAGCGGCAAAGGCGGAACCGGGAAAACCAGTTTAACATCAGCATTTGCAAGTCTTGCAGAAAATATGATGCTGTGTGACGCAGACGTGGATGCAGCAGACCTGCACCTGATTATGGACCCGAATGTCCATGAAACCCATGATTTTGCAGGCGGCTATGAGGCAGAAATCATCCCTGACGCCTGTACCGGCTGCGGCCAGTGTATGGATCTTTGCAGATTTGATGCCGTTCAAGCGGTGGAAGGCGAAGGGATCTTTCATATTGATGGCCTGGAGTGCGAAGGCTGTGGGGTTTGCGCAGATCTTTGTCCCGAATCGGCCATTGCATTTGAGGAAAAAATCTGCGGACAATGGTTTGCTTCGACGACCCGGTTCGGGGAGATGATTCATGCTCGGTTAGGCATTGCCGAAGAAAATTCAGGCCGGTTAGTGGCCCTGGTCAGGGAAGAGGCCAGAAAACGGGTATTGGCAGACCACATTGGGATCCTGCTCACGGACGGCCCTCCGGGCATAGGATGTCCGGTGATTGCCGCCATCGGACATTCCAACGCAGTACTCATTGTCACAGAGCCCACGGTTTCAGGTATCCATGATATGGAACGTGTGGCCCAACTGGCAGCCCATTTTAAAATACCCACTATGGTCTGCATCAATAAATACGATTTAAATCCGGATCAGGCCCAGGCCATTGAAGATATTGCCGAAAAACGTAACATGGCATTTATGGGAAAAATTCCCTTTGACCCGGCATTCACAAAAGCCATGATCCAGGGCAAATCCATCATGGAAACCCATGGTGACAGCCCTGCGGCAACACAGATCAAAGAGATCTGGAACCGGGTGATGGAACATCCGGCCATGAAATTGGACAGATTATGCTGACCTTTCTTATCCGTACTCGTCAGGATCATGGATTGGAACCCATAAAACAAAAAACTTTTTAGATTCACTATACAGCCGATTTACGGCCATTTAAGCACTTTTCAGGTGGGTTCATTCAAGCTTTGACAAAACCGTTTCTGGATCTGACAACCGCTTGTCCGGCAAAACACCTGGTTTAAACATTTTTTTCTTTAAACGATATTTTTGAATTTCCCGTATTATCCCTTACATTCCGCACCCTATCGGTGATTCTTCATTCTATTCTATTTTCTGTTAAAACCAATAGGTTGTCATAAATGAATACACATCTAACATACTCAACTTTCGGTGTTGATTTAAAATCATTTAAATTCAATTAGTTAATTTATTTAACGGCTTGATTCTTTCTCATTTTTGAATTGTACTTTTAGTCGCTTTTAATTCGTATCTATCTGTTATTATATGAAAAATATACGTTTTATAAAGTCCGAAAGTTGAGTTAAAAATATGTTACTCAACTTTCTGGGAAGTAAAAAGCAGTCCTCATTATCCTTCGGGTGTTAATGTGGGAGGCGTTTTTCCCAGTCCCCAATAGTTAATCGCCGTACCCAT
>PDTI01000038.1 GCA_002747145.1 Desulfobacter postgatei | reverse complement strand
CCTCCCTAAGTTGAGGCATAATGAATAGCAAAATGGGAGTGATAAATCTATCCGCCTAAAGGCGGAGGTTTTAACCTTACTTGAGACTAATAAAATACTCAAAGGCATAGTTTATGCCTATTAATAAAAATCCTAAATTCGCAACATGATTTTTGTTATGTCCTGAAATTATTGATAAAATTCTATTTGGTGCACCACCTGCGAGGTGAAAGCAAAAATCAAGATTTCCCAATAATTTCAACACCAATCAAATTTTGTGCCGGGGATTCAGGTTGATTTTTTGTCAATATTTTTGTTATCTCGAATCAGTCCTATCCCTTATGAACCCAATGATTGGCAGCGCCAGGAAGAGGAGATATGAACAGCAGCGATAATCAGTCCAAGCGCCGAATCTCCACCAGTCACACCGTATTTATTGTCTCCGCAGTCCAGTTTCTATCCCCGTTCATGATGTCTGCGGTTGGTGTGGCACTTCCCACCATTGGCCGATTTTACAGTGCCAGTGCAGTTTCTCTGGCCCTGGTGGAAATGGTTTATATGCTGGCCGTCACCCTGTTTCTTCTTCCCATCGGCCGCTTAGCCGATATCATTGGACGAAAAAAAACATTTGTGGCAGGTGTGGCCTTATTTGCCCTTGCCACGATCCTGCTGCCCTTTTCCCCGTCAATCGGTATTTTCATTGCCACCCGGTTTCTTCAGGGTATTGGTGTGTCGTGTACGGTCTCTACGTCCGTGGCCATTCTCTCTTCTGTGGTGCCCAAGAAAGAACGCGGCAAAGCCATGGGCATCATTGTGGCCTGTGTCTACCTGGGGCTGTCCGCCGGGCCTACCCTGTCCGGGCTCATGATCACCTGGCTGGGGTGGCAATGGATATTTTTTGCCTCTGTCCCCCTTGCTATGGCTGCCCTGGTTTTGACCCTGACCCGGCTTAAGGGCGAGTGGAAAGGCGCTGAAGGGGAAGCCTTTGACTGGGTGGGCAGTTTTATTTATATAGCCGCACTCTCTTGCCTGATCGTCGGGGTGTCCGGCCTGGAAAACGACGCCCGGGCACCGATCCTGATGACCGCCGGAATGGTTTGTATGGCCGGTTTTACCGTTTTTGAATACCGGCACCCCTCCCCCATCCTGGATATTCCCCTGCTGCTGGGAAACCGGGTCTTTACCTTCAGCAATATTGCCACATGTATCAACTATGCCGCCTCATTCGGACTTACATTTTTCTTCTCTTTATACCTGCAGGTGGTCAAAGGCATGTCTGCCCAGACCACAGGTTTTGTACTTGTCGCCCAACCGATCATTCAGGCAGCACTGTCACCGTTGTCAGGCGCACTTTCAGACAAGATCTCACCGGCCAGACTATCCACAGCCGGCATGGCCATCTGCGGGGCAGGGCTTGGGTACGCAGCCTTCCTCAACCAGAATGCTGGAATCTGGCAGGTACTGGTGGTGCTGGTGATCATGGGTTTGGGATTTGCGGCATTTTCCACACCCAACATGACCACGGTCATGGGGTCTGTGGGGCCAAGACATTACGGCATTGCCGCCAGTCTTGTGGCCACCATGCGCAGCATCGGCATGCTCACGGCCATGACCATCACGACCTTGCTGCTGAGTATGTTCATGGGTGATGCTGAAGTCAGCACTGCCACGGCTCCGGGATTTCTCAAGACCATGCACACAGCCTTTATCATTTTCGCCCTGCTCAGTCTGGTGGGAATTCTTTTCTCCATGGCGCGAATGGAGCGGGCACCAGGCCCGAAGCTGAAACGCTGATCATATTTTTACCCACCAGGGGAAAAGAGCTGGAACAACGAACGGGGCATTAAGCGGCTTGATGTGATTCTTGTCACCGGCGATACATACATTGACTCTCTGTTCATGGGGGACAGCCTCATCGGCCGGGTTCTGGCATCAAAGGATTCCATCATTCTCAATCCTGATGGACTATACCGGCATTAATCCCTTTGCCATGGGCCTTATCCGGGCGTTGCTGAAACATCGCTCTTCTGAACCCAAATCTTGCCTGCAGCCAGATAAAAAACCACGGACGCCAGGATAAGATATCCGAAGACCTGAACACTTTTAGTTTTCAGAATATAGGCCAAAACCACAATAATGGCAGCAGAAATCAGAAAAAAAACGGGTTTGGGGATCTGCTTGATAATCACCCGGCCCAAATGGGCAAACCGGATATTGCTGACCATCAGGGCTGTGGAAAGCGCGGTGAAAAACCAGAGCAGCATGGGACCGGACACAAGGGAGACGCCTAGAACAATCAGGGCACCGGCCGGACTTGGAAATCCGTTGAAAATACCGGCAGGCAAGTCCGTACGACTCTTGTCCTTGGTGACAAAACGAACTAAACGGTAAGCCACACCCACAACATAAATCACGGCAAAAAACAGGGCAAAGGAACCGCCTCTAACGATCACCATATAAGCCGGGGCCAAGCCGAAGCTGACAAAATCAGCAATATCATCCAGCCAGGGACCGTATTTGGTGCCCCCGTGTTTGAGCGCCATACGTCCGTCGAACAGGTCAAACAGCTGGCCCATGATAATTACGCAAATGGCCCAGGCATAAAGGCCATGATAGGTTAAAATCAGGCTGGAGGCACCACACATGAAATTGAGCATAGACAAAATATCCGCATAAAGCCGGTTGGGAATAAATTTGAAAATCATGGATGCCGCAGAAAGAACAATACAGGCCCCAAGCACCCCGTTGGCAATGTTCAGCATGCCGGGATTGGCATCCATCAGGGCGCACAGAATCACCAGGGCGAAACAGATAATGGCCTTGATTTTCCCAAAGTTGTTGGCCGCTCCGGACGCCTTAAGCCAGACCAGCATCTTGCGGGCAAAAAATTGGCCAACCAATTCAACCGCCACAAAAATCCAGATCAGTTTATGGGAAAGGATGGGCTGTCCGGTGATTGAATCCGCGGTATAGGCAAATCCAACCAGGGGAGGCAGATAGGTGAGCTTGTCGCACATGGGATCCAGCCACTCCCCCCACCGGGACACCAGATTGCAGCCCCGGGCCACAACTCCGTCAACCCCGTCAAGAATCGCAGCAAATGTGAAAATAAAAATGGACAAAGATTGATAGGGCGAAAAAAAATAGAGCAGGAGACCTAAAAAAGCAAGACCTGTACGCCAATAGCAGATGGCGTTGGGATGCATCAACCATAAATGGGATTCAACAAACTGTCTGACAGAGGCCTTTTTTTTCAGGCTGTGGGAAAACCAGAAAAAAAATAGAATGCCCAGGGCAGCAGATGCTATGATTACCAGAATTCGTTCCATGATTGGGCCTTAATTCAGTATTGGGAACCCGAGTTATAGCTTGTGTGGTAATTAGGGGATCAAAGCGAAATCTCATGAAAATGAGAACCAATTTTCACGAATTTTCTGTTAATAGCCGGACTATTGACATAAAATTTGGGGAAACTGGAGCTATTTTCATGGGATTGCAGCCGATTTATCAATTATCAAACAGGCTCTTAGGCATATCAGGCCGCCTCCACGGTAAAACGGCGATCCAGTCTCATGGTTGAAAACAGGCCGTAAATATCCTTTGCGACATTGATGACCTTCAACTGACGATTGGACTGGCTCAGGGAATTATAGGTAGCAATAATCACACCAATACCAACGGAATCCACTATATTCACGCCATTAAGATCAATAACCAAGGTTCCCTGGGAGGAATTGACAGCGGAAAGCAGTTCCGCCTTAAATGCATCAGCCATGGACGCAACCACATCTTCACCGGGTTTAACGATAGTCTGGTCCTCAATATTGACGATTTCATTCATTTTTCTCTCCTTAATTACAATGAGGTGTGAATTTATATATTAACTTAAAACCTGTTTTTATTCAAATCCAAAAATTATTTTGACCATGGGCCTAACAGATTCACATTAATTTTCTCCTTGAGTTTAACTTAAAAACCATATATATAATAATACTTTCCGGCTGATCAAGTCGGGCGGATAATTCTGATCGGTCGCCTCGTAACAGAGGGCCATGAACCTCGTCAGGTCCGGAAGGAAGCAGCGATAAGTGATACCTTCTGTGTCGTGGATTGATCCCGGTCACGCAATTATCCGTCCTATTTGGTCAGTCGGGTTTTCTTTTTCGCCAGCCTTCTTGACATGCTTTTAAACAGACTTATTTTTCAGCCATAATTTATCATTTATCATTTACTTAATTTTCAAACGCTTAACTATAAGGGATTTTGGAGCAAACACAGTGGTACTCAAAGAGAATAAAAACAACGCTGACAGGGAAAAGAAAAAAACAGATTCCCAGACTACTCCTGAGACAGACGAGCAAAAAAATTCCGATGAAGGAAACATTCCGGAAAAAGAAGACAAGGATGATCAAAAAGAGGTTGAAGATCAGCTAAATGCGGAAAAAGAAAAAGTGCTCAGATTAGCGGCCGAATTTGAAAATTTCAAAAAACGCAAACAAAGAGAGATTGATGAGTTCAAGAAATTTGCCAATGAAACTGTTTTCAGACAACTTCTGTCTGTGGTGGATAATCTTGAGCGAGCCATTGACTCGGCCACAGAAGCAGCGGAAGAAACCATTCTGCTTGAAGGCGTAAAACTGACACACAAAGAGATCCTCAAACTGTTTGAATCCTTCAACGTAAAGCGGGTTGAAGCAGAAAATCAGCCCTTTGACCCCAATTTTCATCAGGCCGTCACCCATGCACAAAATAATGATGTGCCGGACAATACCGTCATCAATGTTCTGCAAAAAGGATATATACTTCATGACAGACTGATTCGGCCGGCCATGGTGGTTGTCTCAAAAAAAGTTGAAGATCAGACTGAAAAAACAACAAAAGAAGATTAAAGATATTTAGAAAGGAATTGTTATGGGTAAAATTATTGGAATCGACCTTGGCACAACCAATTCATGTGTCGCGGTCATGGAAACTGGTGGAGAGGCAAAAATTATTACCAATGCCGAAGGCGGCAGAACAACACCGTCCATTGTGGCGGTCACGGAAAGTGACGAGCGCATTGTCGGCCAGACGGCCAAACGCCAGGCTGTCACAAACCCTGAAAATACAATTTTTGGTGTAAAACGCCTCATTGGCAGAAAATTCAACTCACAGGAAGTCCAGAGTGATATTCCCATACTGCCATATATCATAGAAGCCGCAGCCAACGGCGACACCCGAATCAAAATCAGGGGCAAGCAGCACAGTCCGGCCGAAGTTTCCTCGTTCATTCTTGCCAATATCAAGAAAACTGCCGAGGATTACCTTGGGGAAACCGTGACCGATGCCGTTATTACGGTTCCGGCCTATTTTAACGACAGCCAGCGCCAGGCCACCAAGGATGCCGGTAAAATTGCAGGTCTGGAAGTAAAACGTATTATCAATGAACCCACCGCCGCATCCCTGGCCTATGGACTGGATAAAAAAGGTGAGGAAAAAATCGCAGTCTTTGACCTTGGCGGCGGTACCTTTGACGTGTCTGTCCTTGAAATCGGCGACGGGGTTTTTGAAGTAAAATCAACCGCCGGTGATACGCACCTGGGCGGTGAAGACTTTGACCTGCGTATCATTGACTATCTGGCAAACGAATTTAAAAAAGACCAGGGCATTGATCTGCGAAGCGATAAAATGGCGTTACAGCGTCTTAAAGAGGCTGCTGAAAAGGCAAAAATGGAATTGTCGACCGCCACTGAAAGCGCCATTAACCTGCCCTTTATTACAGCGGACGCATCCGGACCCAAGCATCTGGACATAAAACTGACCAGAGCGAAACTGGAATCCCTTGTGGCCGACCTTTTAGATAAATTGGAAATCCCCTGTACAACAGCGCTCAAGGAAGCACACTTAAAGCCCGGCGATGTGGATGAGGTGGTGCTGGTTGGCGGTATGACCCGTATGCCTGCCGTCCAGGACCGTGTTGAAAAAATATTTGGCAAAAAACCCCATAAGGGTGTTAACCCGGATGAGGTGGTGGCCATGGGTGCGGCTGTCCAGGCCGGCGTACTCCAGGGCGATGTTAACGACGTGCTCCTGCTGGATGTCACCCCGCTCTCCCTGGGCATTGAGACCCTTGGCGGCGTGATGACCCGGTTGATCGAAAAGAATACCACCATCCCGACCAAAAAGAGCCAGGTCTTCTCCACAGCAGCCGACAATCAGCCGGCCGTATCCATTCACGTACTCCAGGGCGAACGCCAGATGTCAGCGGACAATAAGACCCTGGGCCAGTTTGAATTGTCCGATATCCCCCCTGCACCCCGGGGGGTTCCCCAGATTGAGGTCACCTTTGATATTGATGCCAACGGTATTGTTCACGTATCTGCCAAGGACAAGGCCACAGGCAAAGAACAGTCTATCCAGATTACGGCAGCATCCGGCTTAAGCGAAGATGAAATCCAGCGCATGGTCAAAGACGCTGAGATGCACGCCGAGGAAGACAAGAAAAAACGTGATCTGGTGGATACCAGAAACCAGGCAGAGGCCCTGGTAGACCAAACTGAAAAAACCCTGAAAGAGCATGGGGACAAAGTCGATGAGGCCACCAAAAAATCCATTGAGGAGGCGGCCCAGGCACTCAAGCAGGCCAAAGACTCCGATAACCTTGAAGAGATCAAGGCTAAAATCGAAGCCCTGTCCCAGGCCTCCCACAAACTGGCCGAAGTGATGTACCAGCAGGCACAGGCAGACGGCCAGGCCGGACAGGCCGAGGGTGCTGATGCCGGGGCCGGTGTTGACAGAGACGATGATGATGTGGTTGATGCGGATTTTGAAGAGGTCAAAAAGGATAAATAGCAATCTTTGATCCTGACCCTGCCCTGAATGATAATGTTGTGATTCAGGGCGGGGTGTTACTTTCCGCCCGCTCATGTTTGGTGAACTGTATCAAGTATTCAATATTTAATTAGAATCCTGCCGTGCTCTATATTGCCCCGGCAGGATTTTTATTAGTATTCAGACCATGAAAAGTACACAAAGGCATGAAAATGAGCTTATTTTTTTAAAAAGAAATTCATATATATATCGCCATTAAATAAACAAATGACCTAGCGAAAGGCTGGAGAGGTTGATTTAAGATGATCATTACCGACATCCTACGACAGAACAACTCACTTTACCCGGAAAAAACCGCATTAATTGAACGAATCCCGGCCACAGGCCAGCGCACACAGCTCACTTGGTCCGATTTTTACCGGCAAAGCATTCAGACCGCCAATGCCCTGCATGCAACAGGTATTCAAAAGGGCGATAAAGTGCTTCAGCTTATGACCAATTGTCTGGATTGGCTGCCCATCTATTTCGGGATATTATATACCGGGGCCTGGATCGTTCCCTTGAATTTCAGGTTTGAATCAGACAAAATCCGTTTGTGTACCATCACAGCAGAAGCCAAAGTTTTTATCTTCGGCCCTGAATTTGTGCAACGGCTGGAAGAGATCAGGCAGGAGGTATCCCAATTTGTAGAATTGTGGATATACACCGGACCGGAAACGGATTGCCCGGGCTGGGCCTGTCCTTTTAACCAATTCATCTGTGACGCAGACGGACTTGCACCTCCGGATGTGGAACTAACCCCTGAAGACGATGCGGCCCTGTATTTTACCTCGGGCACCACCGGCACACCCAAGGCGGTTCTGCACACTCATAGGGCGTTAATGCATGCATGTGAAGTGGAAAATGACCACCACGGCCAAACCCATGATGATGTATTCCTGTGCATCCCGCCCCTTTACCACACCGGTGCTAAAATGCACTGGATGGGTTCTTTTCTGGTGGGAGGCAAATGCGTCCTGCTCAACGGTGTCAAATCGGAATGGATCATTGAAGCAGTATCCGAAGAAAAGTGCACCATTGTGTGGCTGCTGGTGCCCTGGGCCCATGACATTCTCATTGCCATTGAGGATGGCCGGCTTAAGCCGTCCAAATACAACCTTTCCCAGTGGCGGCTCATGCACATCGGAGCCCAGTCCGTCCCCCCAAGCCTGATCCGGAACTGGCGCAAACATTTCCCTGATCAGGATTATGACACCAATTACGGATTGACCGAATCATCAGGTCCCGGGTGTGTCCATTTAGGCATAGCAAACGCAGACCGGATCGGCCCCATCGGTCTCCCCGGATATGGCTGGCAAGCCCGGATTGTGGACAAGCAGGGCAGCCGGCTTCCCTTTGGTGAAACCGGCGAGCTTATTGTCAAAGGCCCCGGGATAATGAAAGAATATTACAAAAACCCTGAAGCCACGGCCAAAACCATAAAAAACGGATGGTTGTTTACCGGGGACATGGCCAGGTACGACAAGGACGGATTTATCTGGCTTGTGGACCGTAAAAAGGATGTGATCATTTATGGCGGTGAAAACCTTTTTCCTGTGGAAATTGAAAATTTTTTTCTTAAGCATGAAAAAATCAGGGATATTGCAGTGATTGGTGTGCCTGACGAACGTCTGGGGGAGATCCCTGCCGGTATTATCAGCCTGAAACCCAATACCATGATGTGCGAACAGGATGTTCTTGATTTCCAGGAGAAACTTCCCAGATACAAGCAATTGAAAAAAATATTTTTCGGCGATGTGCCCAGAAACCCCACCGGTAAAATAGAAAAACCAAAACTGAGAAGAATTTATGCCGAAGACAAACGCAAATCCATGGAAATTCTGCTCAAATAAAGGGGAAATAACATGACATATATGCTCAGATCTTTTATCTTATGGGCAATGGCCCTTGTCTCCATGATACTCGGAACGTTACCCACCGATGCAGCCCAGTCCCTTGATAACGAAACCGCCAAAATCATCTCCGGTATTGAAACAAAATACGCCCAGAAAAGTTTCAGTGCCGATTTTGAACAGGCCTCTTGTCTAACCGCCCTGGATGTGACTGAAATTGCCAAGGGCAAGGCCTGGTTCAGCCACCCGGGAAAAATGAAATGGGCATATGAAGGTTCAGACCACCATGAAATCATCACCAATGGGAAAAATCTGTGGATTTACCGTCCCGAACAAAATCAGGTAATGACCGGAAATGCCGTCCCGTTCTTCCAATCCGGCTCAGGCGGAGCATTTCTGGCTGATATTCGAAAAATCAGAGAAGCGTTCACCATTAAAGCGGGAAAATCGGGAGACAATTTTTCACAACTTGTACTGACACCTAAAAAGCAAACCCCAGAGCTTTCAAAAATACGTCTCACAGTAAATCTTCCAGGATATGAAATCTCTGTGGTGGAAACCGAGAATATTTACAAAGATACCACCAAATTGATATTCACCAATATCCAGTTCCGTACATTTGACGAACAGATATTTGAATTTACTCCCCCACCGGGGACCGAAATTATAGAAATGGACTGATGACGACGAAGAATTCTACACGCCATCAGAAGATCCGAAACCTGGCCAAGGCCAACAACGCGATCATCCTGGCCCATAATTACCAGCCTGCCCAGATCCAGGAATTGGCGGATCTGTGCGGCGATTCCCTTGAGATGAGCATAAAGGCGGCAGCCACGGATGCAGACATTATTGTCTGCTGCGGGGTACGCTTTATGGCTGAAACTGCAGCGATTCTGTGCCCAGATAAAATAGTGCTTATGCCCAATCCTGATGCCGGATGTCCCATGGCGGATATGGTGACCCCCGATGCGTTGGTCAAACGTAAGGAAGAGCTTGGGGGCATCCCTGTCATCACCTACGTCAACTCATCTGCGGCAGTAAAGGCTGTCTCTGATATCTGCTGCACCTCCGCCAACGTAATCAAGGTGGTAAATGCCTTAAAGGCGGATGAAGTTCTCATGACACCGGACCGGAATCTGGCCCTGTATGCGGCGGCCAATACCGACAAAAAGGTCCACTTGTGGGAAGGTTACTGTCCCTTTCACAACGATTTAAGTATTCAAACGGTTAAAGCCGCAAAAGCCGCCCACCCCAAAGCCCTGTTTGTGGCCCACCCGGAGTGTCCTCCCAATGTGCTTGAACTTGCCGACAGCATCCAGTCCACATCCGGAATGATCCGGTTTGCCAGTGAAAGTTCGTCCGGCCAGTTTATCCTGGGCACGGAAACAGGCTTGATCCAGGCCATTTCAAAGGCGCACCCGGAAAAAATCTTTTTTCCCGTATCAGATCAATTGGTGTGCACAGATATGAAAAAAACGCAATTGCAGGATGTTTTGGACTGTCTTACAAACATGTCAGGACGAGTGGTGGTCGAAGAAGCGGTACGTACCCAAGCCATGGAAGCTGTTAAAGAAATGATTAATATCAAATAGTGCCCCTCACAAGACTAAATCCGCCACTTTTTTCTCTTGATATCCTTCAATTCAGTTTAAAAAATTAAGATTTCTCATCACTTTGAGAGACGAAAGCATTTATTGATGTCTACCCACCCCCATATAGTTAGTAGACCTTTTTATTCAACCCTCCAAAACAAACTGAATCATCGACGGGCTGTTACAGAATGCTGAATAGATCTACTGCCAATTTGCTCCTTTTCAAGGAGCCGTGCATATTCACCGCCGGCCCGGTAAAGCTGTTCATGGCCGCCCTGTTCAATGATCTGCCCATTCCTTAGCACCAGGATGTGATCGCAGGATTTTACCGTTGAAAGTCGGTGGGCGATGATAATGGACAGGCGCCCTTGCATCAGTTTTTTCATGGCCTCATGGGTTTTTACCTCGGATTGGGAATCCATATAAGAGGTGGCCTCGTCAAAAACAATCAAATCCGGGTTAAAGGCAAAGGCCCGGGCAATGCAGACCAGCTGTTTCTCCCCCGAAGACAAAGGACGGCCGCCATCATGGAGCATGGTGTCAAGGCCTGCAAATTTATCAAACAGGAATGCGCAGTCGGCATTTTCCAGAGCCCTTTCAAGGCGTTGATCATCCCACTGATGATCCCGGCGACAGTCACCATCCAACTGCCGTACAAGATTCTCCCGCACGGTTCCGGAAAACAGGATGGGCGCCTGCATGACCAGGGCAATGTAATTCCGGATGCCGGTGATGTCCATGTGCATATAATCGTGACCGTTAATGAGGATGCGTCCACCCGTGGGCCTGTAAAACCCGGCCGCAAGATTGATAAGGGTGCTCTTCCCCGCTCCGGTCTGTCCCACAATCCCCAGGGATCTGCCCTTTTCAAGGCTGAAATTGATCTGTTTCAAAACCGGCACACCAGCGGTGTATGAAAATGAGACCTCTTCAAAGGCCAGATGCCGGATACCGCCGGGATCTGCCCCTTTTACCCGCGTATCCTGCCGGGTTCTGGGTGTGTTTAATACGGTAATGACCCGCTCAGCTGAGGCCAAAGCGCTCTGGAGCAGATTAAATTTTTCGGAAAGCTCCCTCAAGGGCCTGAAAAATAATTTCATATAGGTCAGAAACGCTGTAAGCTCACCAATGGTAAGGCCCTGATCTTGCACCATAAAAGAGCCGTTCCAGATAATCACAGCCACAGCCACGATACCCATAAGCCCCACCATGGGCATGAACACGGCAAACACCCGGATATGAGCCATGGCAGCCCTGAAGTGAGCCAGATTCAGACGCTTGAACTCACGGATAAAGTGCAGGCCGGCCATACAGGTCTGGATGGCCCGAATCCCGGTAATCGCTTCTGAAAAACGGTGGTTGATCTCAGCATTTTTTTGCCTGAGGGTCCGGAATACCCGGCGCAGAATACCTGAAAAATAGACCACGCCCACAACAATCACCGGGATGAGCAGACTTAGATAAAAGGTAAGCCGGTGATTGGTGAAAAACAGAATAACAAACACACCGGCCATGAGCACAAGGTCCTTGAAAATAAAAATAAGGACATTGGTAAACATTTCGTTCATATTTTCAATGTCCCCAGCCACCCGGGCCACAAGCCGTCCCGAGGTGTTTTTATCAAAATAGACCACAGGCAGGTCCGTCATATGCGCAAACAGGCGGCACCGCAGATTGAGCATGATCTTCTGACCCGTATACTCCATGAACATGGCCTGACTGAAATCCAGAATAAACCCTGCCAGGATCACCACGCCAAACCCGATACCGAAAACAGAAAACCGCTCAATGTTAACACCCAGGATGCTGAAGCCCGGATCCCCGGAAACAAGAATAAACCCGTCAATGGCCTGCTGGATGAGCCAGGGTTGAAACAGTTCAAATCCGGTGACCATGAACACCAGAAACGTGGTCAAAGCAAGCATCCAGGCATAGGGTCGGACATAGGGGATCAAGGATTTAAACAGGGCCAGGTCCGCCAGGCGAACCCTTTTTTCCTCCTGGGAAAAGGCGTGGGACGGGTTCATGGCCGGTCTCCTGAAAGCGCATCCTCGGATTGCTGCACCTTAAAGGATGTCCGGTAAAAGGCGTTGGATGCCTTGAGTTGTTCATGGGTGCCCTGGTCTGCAATTTTACCGTTGTCCATCACATAGATTCGGTCACACCCGGCAAGAACCGAAAGCCTGTGGGAGACCATGACCATGACCGCATCCCGGTTCATCTGCCTGATGCCCCGGATCACCCGGTCTGCGGTGCGGGTATCCAGTTGACTGACCGGATCATCCAAAAGCACCACCGGCTTGGGGCGCAACAGGGTCCGGGCCAGGGCCACCCGCTGCTTCTGTCCGCCGGATAAGGTCACCCCCCGTTCCCCGACCAGGGAGCCAAGCCCTTGGGGCATCTGGGCAATGGTCTCTTCCAAAGCGCAGATCTCAATGACCTGGTCCAACGTTTCACGCGGGCTGTCTTGGGAAAACGGTTCACCCATGAGAATATTATCTTCAAGTGTGCCTGAAAATAGAAAGGGCTCCTGGGCCATGAAGCTGATATGGCGCCTCAGGAATTGAGGATCAAATGTTTTCAGATCTTTTCCGTCCAGGTAAATCCGGCCGGTCATGGGGTCATACAGACGCGGAATCAATGACAGCAGGGTGGTTTTCCCGCAGCCTGGAGGGCCGGTAATGCCGATCCTGGCCCCTGCCGGGATCTGTAGTGAAATATCAGAGAGCACATTGACTTTTTTATCATAGGAAAAACAGACCCTTTCAAACCGGATATTGCCGATCAGGTTATCCGGCATTACCGAATCCTGGGGAAAGGTGATGTCGGACCGGGTGTTCAACAGCAGGTTTATCCGTTTCAGGGATGCCGTCCCCCGCTGTAACAGATTGGTCATCCACCCGATGGCAATCACCGGCCAGGCCAGAATCCCCAGGTATTGAAGAAAGGCCACAAGCGATCCGGGACTTAACCGGTTTTCCATGACCAGTTTGCCACCGTAAAGGATGATGATCAGGGTGGATAAATTTAAAAAAAATCCCAGCAAGGGGCGCATCAGGGCATTGATATAGGCCCGCTTCAAATTTTTTCTGAAATAGTCCCGGGCGCTGTTTTCCGTCTTTTGCCGGACCTGGGGCCCAAAATTGAACACTTTGATCACCCGGATACCGAAAAAGCTTTCCCGGATCTGCTCTGTGAGTGCGGAAAACGCCTCCTGGGCAGTGGTGTGATACTGATGCACCCTGTCGCCCAGGTATTTTGTGCTCAACACCAGGAAGGGCAGCGGGATCAGACACAGGGCCGCAAGCCGGGGGCTTGTCCAGACCATAATGCCGATACAGGCACTGCCGAGAAACAGGGTGTCCACCAGGGCAATGATGCCAAAACCAAAGGCCATACGCACATGCACAATATCCGATGTGGCATGAGCCATGATGTCCCCGGCCCGGGTTTTGTCATAATAGGCCATGTCCAGACTGAGCATATGGGAGTAAAGTTCATCCCGGATCCCCCGTTCAAGATCCCGGGATGATCCCATTAAAAACATTCGCCACCCGGCACGAAGCAAGGTCATGAGAAGTCCGGTCCCCACAATGACGGTGCATTGAATTAAAAGGAGATGAGAATCAAAATGGGCATCTGCCAGAAGATTAACCGCCCTGCCGACAACCTGGGGCACCACAAGCTGGAGCAGATCCACCACAACCATACAAAAGACGCCTGCAGCAATCTTTTTTGCGTTTTTTTTGAAATAATAAAGGATCAGCGCCAAAGGACACATATAACCAATATGCGTCCGTTGGCGTGCCTTGATGGTGACTTAAAATCCGGCGTATCTGTGGCAGATTTAATTCTGATCATGGGCCTAACCTGTTTGATCATTGATGAGCCGGCTGCAATCCCATGCGCTTGGATCCCCTAATGACCAAACAAACTTCAAAAAAATAAGCATCCGGAAGGAAATTTCAATATTGGGAAAAATCAAACCCGTAAGGGTTTTGTGTTGACACCTTTTTTAATGCTATTTATTCTGATATTTGATGATCCGGTTTTTGTTAATTTGTCCAACTTCGGCGTTGAAAAAAACGTTTTAATCCTCACCCTTGAATGTTGCAAATTAGGGAGCAAAATTATGGAAAATATGGACTTTGGCCAGCAATTACCCACACGCCTTGACACGCTCCGCCGTCTGCACAGGCGCACCCTTGACAACCGTGAACAATTTTGGGCTGCCCAGGCAGCACGGCTGCAATGGCAGACCGCTTTTTCTAATGTGGTCAAAGAAGATTTTTCCAAACCCCTGGTATCCTGGTTTTCCGGAGGACAGATCAATGCAACCCAAAACGCACTTCACCGAATCATTGAAACAGGGAAGTCAGAGTCTCCAGCCCTGGTCTTTTATCAAACTTCCGGCGACACCGAGACCCTGACATTCAGTGAACTTAAAGATCACGTGCTGAAGGCTGCAGCTGCGTTTCACCAGACCGGTCTTGTCCCGGGCGACTGCATTGCCTTCAATCTTCCCAATTGTCCGGAATTTATCATCAGTGCCCTGGCAGCTGCCTACCTTGGCATCATCTACCTGCCCATAGGCTGCCATCTGCCCCCCGCCATTGTGGCTGAGGATGTCATTGCATCAAAGGCAAAACTATTAATCATGGCAAACGGCAACGCTTACGAAGAGAAAAAGGAGCATATCCTGAAAGTGTCCGCCCTGCTTGACGATCTGCCCATTCTGGCTTCAGAAGACAGCGTTGACGTGGTCCCGACCCTTGAAGACTACATGGCCAAGGCTGATCCTTCGGGACTTGAGCCGGCCTACCCCCAGGCGGACCACCCCTTGTTTACGGTGTATGAAAACCGCCTGGCGGATAAACATGTGGGGTCTGTTTTCCCAACCGGCGGATTTATAGTCCAGGCCCACGCCTCCTTTGACGATATTTTCAACAAAGCCCTTATTCAGGATAAACCCGGAATGATCCTCAACACCCTGGATATGTCCAAAGCACCGGCCCAGGCATACGGTCTGTGGGGACCGTTGGCCAATGGCACAGGCGTTATCCTTATGGATGGAGATATCCGGGTGAATACCATTGAAAAAATTCTCAATGAGCAGCCCAATCCGGCCCTGTTGTGCCGGCCAAATTTAATTTCAGGACTTCGGGAACAACTCGGACAGGGGCAGCTGAACACAGCCAACCGGTTTTCCGTTATTGCCTGTTGTGGCAATGCCCTGCCCCCCCGGCTGGTTAAATATGCAGACAGCATACTGGTCAACGGTCCTGAACGGGTAATCAATCTATGGGTGCAGAGCAAAAGTGGCACCGCACTGCTCAATTCATATCCCACCCCGGAACTGAACCGTCCCGGCACCCTCGGCTTTGGCGCACTTGGAGTGGAGCCCCTGGTCATAAGTGATTTCAGCCAACCCTGTAAAACAAACATCAGCGGCAACCTGGTTTTTGCCCGGTCATGGCCGGCCATGGCAACGGCCACCCCGGGCACAACCGAACATTTTAAAAAGACCTATTTTTCAAAATTTCCAGGCTGTTTCTTTACCTACGACGGCGTCAGATCAGATAAAGACGGGTTTTTCTGGTTCATGGGACGACTTGATGACAGCATTAAAGTGAAAGGGCAAACCCTGGGCACATCTTTGATCGAGGGGGTGCTATCGGCCCATCCCCTGGTGGAAGAGGCTGTTGTTATCAGCGGCCAGGGCAGTTCCGGGGAAGACATTGTGGTATTCCTGGTGCCATGTAAACCTGTCCAGAATGAACAAAAATACATTGACCAGATAAAAAATTATATTGGTGATAAAATCGGACGGTTTGCCGTACCGGAAAAAATCATCATCACGGATCAGCTGCCAAAGACCCCCCTGTTTGGTCATTGATTATAAATAAAGGGAATCTTAAAAAGTGAGCGCCAAACTTCGCAATAAAATAATTGAAGCCGTGGCTGAAATCGGGAAAATAAATGTTTCCATGGCTGCCTTTGAAAGGGATCTGACAGTAATCAGTGACGCATGGCTGGAAGATCTTTCAGAACAGATCAAACAAGATATGGAAACATTGGATGCCAGACTGGTGAAAAGCGATCTTTCGGCGATCATTGAGGTTCTGGTTAAATCGCCCCCTTCCCCGGGTATCAATACCGTTATAGGCAAGGCCCTGACCCTGATGCTGGAAATGGAACGCGCAGGCCGGGAAAAATCCCCCGCGATAAGACGACTTCTGGGCCCATCCCTGGCCCAGGAAGCACAACAGGGACAGATGCGCTTTCTGCTGCTCAATCCGGGTACTGTCTCCACCCGGATTGCCGTATTCCAAGGGTTGGAACAGGTGCATGGGTTTGAAATACATGTTCTGCCCGATGAGGAAGACAGCATAGATCACAGAATAAAGGCTGTGGCGGCGCATCTGGAGCGCGCTGATATTGCGCTTTCATCCTTTGACGGCATCGCCTGCCAGGGCGGCTTTCTCAAACCCATTCCATCCGGCACCTACCGGGTGGTCCCGGAAATGGTCAGGGATCTTGTGGAAGCGCCGTTGCGGTCCCATGCCAGCAATATGGGCATTCCCATGGGCATTGAACTGGCCGGGATGGCAGGCAGTCAAAAGGATCTGCTTTTGACCACCACCGATCCCTTTGTCTGCGACGAATTGGATCTGGTGGACCGGGTTACAGGGTTTGTAAAAATCAAACGCAACGGAGCCGGGGCCCATTATTTAAGCCACAAGGCGGTTTGGCGGATCGTGGCGTCTTTGATGAATCAGGCACCGGAACATGTAAACGCCGTCACCGCCCACCTGGGTGGGGGCACCTCCCTTGCCGCACACAGGCAGGGACAGGTCACCATGCTCATCGACGCGTATTCCGGCCTGCCGTCAACGAGCAGAAGCGGCGCCATAGATATCGACCGGATCATTAAAGTCGTCAAATCCCAGGAGATCTCCCTCAGAGACCTTGAACAGGTACTGGAAAGCCGAGGCGGACTGCTCTCCCTTGTAGGCACCAATGATTTTTACGCCATGATCGGATTCCTGCGCCAGGGCGCCACCCCTGTACAGCGCAAAAAAATAGAACTGGTTCAAAACTTTCTGGCAAGGAAAATTGCCGGTGGCATGCTCAATCTGACTTCGGACGGGGCAGATGTCAAGGTCATGGCCATTACCGGCGGGCTTGCCGCAAATCCGGACATGATGCACCGGGTCAAGCAGAATATCGCAGGGCGTTACCCCGTGGTGACCATGCCCGGTTACTTTGAACATGAAGCATTGGCTGCCGGCCATATCCGGGGATATTATGCCCCTGAAATACTCAAAGACTACGAAACCGAACGGGATGCACTGGCCCAGAAAAGGCATGATGAAGACGCATTGATTGATATCCCTGTATTCAAACGTGAAATCAGGTTCAAGAAAAAAGGCGCGCCGTTGACCACCCTGGACGATATCATTGATGCGGCATACCTGACGGTGGAAGAAAATTATGCCCCAACCATCGGCATTGTAGGCGCCGGTAATGAAGAGGCGATCCAGGCAGCCAAAAGAGCCAATGAAGAAGGCCGGTTCCGCATCGCTAAATTTATACTCCTTGGCGATTTCCAGGAGATCAGCCAGATGGCCTATGAATACGACCTTGTCATTGACAATGACAACTACACCATCGTTGATACGGAAGCCCCCGTAGAGGAAGCTGTCAGCCTTTTGGACCAGGGTAAGATTGATATCCTGATGAAAGGACATATGCATACCGAAGATATTCTCAGAGGCGTTTTCAAATACCTGAAATCCGTTGGACGGCTTCCCAAAGGTCAGGTCATAAGCCACACCGCCATTGTGGATATCCCCACCCGGAACAAATTACTGGCATTTTCAGACGGTGCGTTAAATACCTATCCGGATGAACAAAAACGTATGGCCATCCTTGAAAATGCATTAAAAGTGGTGCACAACCTGAATATAAAAGTGCCCAAGGTGGCAGTGATCTCTGCCGTTGAAAGCGTAAACCGCAGTGTGGACAGCTCCATAGAGGCGGAACGGATTGCTGCGCGTTTTGCAGACAGGGACGACTGCATTGTGGAAGGCCCTTTGTCCTTGGATGTAGCCATGGATCTTGGCATTGCCGAAGAAAAGCATTACTCGGGCCGGATCCAGGGCAATGCCGATGTGCTGATTCTGCCGGATATTGATTCGGGCAACATTTTATGGAAGACCCTGACGACCCAGTCCGGCGCAGCCCTTGCCGGGGTTATTCTGTGTGGCGACATGCCCTTGATTCTGACGTCAAGGGGGGATTCGATACGGTCAAAACTGGCGTCACTGTCCCTTGCCGTAAAGTTTTATTTTGATCTTAAAACTTCATGATCGACAGGCTGTTACGGAACAGATAATTTTTTCCTGCCCCCTGATCCAAGCAGAGATGTTAGATCCTGTTTAAAAATTAGGGGGAAAACAGCTTGGGCCAAGACCAAAATCAGCGTCTGAAAACCGGATAAAGGACCTCTTTAAAGAGCCGGCTTAGAAGAGTATTACGTACTTTTCATATCCCTCTTCGACCAGTTTGTCTATAGGGATGAACCTCAAGGCCCCTGAATTGATGCAGTACCGCAGACCTGTGGGCGGCGGGCCATCATCAAACACATGACCTAGGTGGGAGTCGGCGATCTTGCTTCTGACCTCAGTGCGGGTCATGAACAGACTTTTGTCCGTCTTTTCAACGATATGTTCTGGTTCCAAGGGCCGGGTGAAACTGGGCCAGCCTGTACCGGAATTGAATTTGTCCGTTGAGGAGAACAAGGGTTCACCGGATACGATATCCACATAAATGCCCTCTTTTTTATTGTCCCAGAATGCATTCTGGAAGGGGGGCTCCGTACCTTGATCCTGGGTGATGTTATACTGCATAGGGGTGAGCTTTTTTTTGATCTCGACATCTGAGGGCCGTTGCCACATGGACATCTTGTCCGCTTTCATTTTATCCATCTCCTTGTTCATGGTTTCATCCACGGGAGAGCGTTTCCATCCGTGTACCCTGAAATCACCCGGGCAGACTCAACGCCTGTTTACAAATCTCTACAACGCCGCAAACCGGGTGATTCCGGCGTTTTTTGCCTCTGCCACAGCTTTGTCGAACTCAGCCCGGGAGACGGGCCTTGCTAATTCTTCCACAAGGTGTGCCTTTCCACATGGCCGGTATTGATCCATGATATTAACAAAGGTGTTTTTTGAAACATGGTTGGCAATAAATGACATCACCTCCCCGGTCCCGGCAAGCCCGGAAGGCATCACCAGGTGCCTGAGAAGCAATCCCCGTGTGGCAATACCGTTCTCATCAAACTGCAGATCACCAACCTGCCGATGCATTTCCACAACAGCTTTTGCAGCGACTTCGGGATAATCCGGGGCATTACAGGTCTGTTGGGCAATCGCCGGATCCCAGAATTTAAAATCCGGCATATAAATATCGACCACCCCCTCCAGCAGTTCTAAGGTCTCCACCTTGTCGTATCCACTGGAGTTGTATACCAGAGGAATCCTTAACCCCCCATCAATGGCCATATCAAGGGCAGACAGAATCTGTGGCACCACATGGGTAGGGGTCACCAAATTAATGTTATGGCAACCGTTATGCTGCAGGATCAACATCGTGCCGGCCAACTGCCCAAGCCCACACTCTTCTCCATCCCCCCCATGACTGGTATCGTAATTCTGGCAAAAATTACATTTCAGGTTGCAGTGGGTAAAAAAAATGGTACCGGAACCAAACACCCCGACCAAGGCAGGTTCTTCCCCAAAATGGGCGTTAAAACTCGAAACAACCGCGTCTCCACCGGTGGCGCATTCCCCCAGCTGCTCGGAAAGACGGTCAACGTTACACGATCGAGGACAAATCGTACAGGATTTTAACAGACTTCTTGCCGTACTGATTTTATCCCGGAGCAGCCCTTGCTTTTTGGTTTCAATATAGGCAGGCTGAAAGGTTGTCATTTGAATACTCCTTTAGAGGTCCATGGTCAAAATTAAATCTACCACAGCTGCGCCGGATTAAAAGACAAGCAGATGGGCGATTTTATTTTGATCATGGGCCTTAAGCATCTTTTCAACTTTTGTAATACCTTGCTTGGCAAAAAGCAACTTCCTATCGGTTACAGTGAGGTTTTCCGGGTTCCTTATACCTTGAACTGATCAACAACTGCTTTGAGATGCAAGGAAAGTTCTTTTAATCCTTCGGAATTTTTCAAAACATCCATGCTGTTATCTGATACATGGGAGGCACTTTTGTTTATTCCGTCAATATCACTGGTCATTTTTTCAGAAACCGTAGCAATTTCAGTAACATTTCCATTGATCCCATTCAAATTTAAAGAAATATTTGAAATAGTTTCAGATAATTCTCCAGTTGTTGCGGATTGTTCCTCCACTGCGGCAGCGATGCTTGAAACAATGTCATTAATCGTGTTGATAATCTGGGAGACTCTTTCAATATAGGAAATCGTCACATCAGCGGTCTTCCGTATCCCTTTGATGCTTGATTTGATGTCTTCTGTTGCTTCATTGGTTTGAGTGGACAGCGCTTTAATCTCATTTGCCACCACAGCAAAGCCCTTTCCAACCACTCCTGCCCTGGCGGCTTCTATGGTTGCGTTCAGCGCAAGAAGATTTGTCTGTTCGGAAATATCTGTTATGGTAGAAACCACATTTGCAATATTTAGCGCCGATTTTCCAAGTGTCTGAATCTGCTCAAAAGATTCTTCGCCCAGCATAACGGCTTCTCCTGTTATTTCACTTGCATTTGATGATCGTGATGCGATTTCGGTAATGGAGACTTTCATCTCCTCTGTGGCAGCGGCAACCTGAGTTACATTTTCAGAAGCAGTTTGCAAGGTGTTTGATATCATATTTATATTATGTGTCATATCTTGTGCGGCAGTGGTCACTTTCCCCGAATTTTCATATGTTTCATGGGAATTTTGAGCAAGTGTTGTGGCAATCTTTTCCAGGCCACTGGAAGAATCGTTTACATAGTCAGTATGTTCTGCAATGCGTTTGATCATCTGCTGCAATTTGTCCATAAATTTGTTGATGTTCAGCGAAAGCAAACTCGCTTCATCACTTGAACTCACTTTGAGCCGCTTTGTAAGATCTCCTTCTCCTTCGGAAATATCCTCAAGGGTGACGATGGTTTCATTAATGGGCTTGAGAATCGTCTGCATTGTGGCATTAAGAATAACGATAAGAAGGATAATAAATACAACAAGCACCATGGCATTGGTTCTAATGATTTTGTCAAGACCTTTTCCAAATTCTTTTTTGGGGGCCTCAATGACAATTTTCCATCCCGTGGACGGAATGCTGGAAAAAGCGATCAATTTTTCGCACCCGCTAATGTCCTCATATGTAACCATTCCAGATGTATTGTTTAACAGCTCATGAACTGCATTCTTTTTGTAATTTTGATCCGGGATATTTTTTATGTTTTTTATTTCAGATACATATGATTTATCTGGATGGGCCTTGATCCCTCCGTCTTCACTAATCAGATAGGCAACAGAGGAGTCACTTACCTGGAAATTCTTCAAATCTTTTGACACTTGTGTAAGACTGATTCCCACACCGGCAACCCCAATGGGATAACTCAAGGTCCCCATGATTACATTGACATACGCAGTCAGGTCTCCATTGGTTTCGGAATGTTGGATGTTTATGCCAACTTTTTTCCCAGAAGCCAGGGTGTCGAAATACCATGAATCTCTTTCAACATCCTTGCTCAGGGTTTTGAAAAATCCATCTTGCGTGTAAAAGTCCAGGGTTGTATTCGAGACTAGGAAAGTCATAGACAATCCCTCTTCCATGAATGTCTTAAAATACGCTGTAATCTTTTTTGTAGCTTTCTCTGATCGTTCCTTTTGGATCCATTTGTGGATAAATGGATTGTCTCCAATAATTTTCCCAAGGGTGATGGCTTTTGCAATTTTTTTCTCAAAGACCTCGGCAATGTATTTCGTATTTACGGGGGCTTCCTTGGTTACAATCCTGTCAAGGAGAATTCCAAAAGAAATCTTTGTGCTGATCAATGAAGACGCCCCCATCAGAAGGATGAAAATCAAGGCAGAAAGGAGTATGATTTTGGTCTTGATTTTTACATTTCTAAGCATAATCGCTCCTAAATTTACTATGGACGGCCACGGGCCGTAATATGAAAGTTCAAATAAGTTGTTAAATGAATTTCTTGTTTCGTTGTGCGTTGAGTCAGGGCGATGATGGAACAGATTTGCCCATGGCTGTTTTTATGTGAAAGAACTATCTAACCGATTATTTTTTTTTCAGGATTTGTTGTGGGCAGGCCTTGGTGAAAGACCTGGTCGGTCCATGCTCGACTTATGGAAATTTCATCTATGACAATGATTGTACAGTATATACGATAAAATTACAAGAACCTGAAGACGATTCTGATAGTACACCAAAGACTGAGTGGGATCCTCCCTGACTGAGATATAATACCACTGTATAAAACATGCAAAATTTAGGTAGATCTTTTACCACTAAATGGTAAAAGATCTACTATGTATTTACCCTTCCTTTGATCAGTGATTCGCCGGCAGGTCGCATGCCAAAGCAGCGATAAAAGTAGATCCGTTTTCCAGAGGTGGATATAATCGATACGGCCTGAGAGCTTGTGATCACGATTTTGAACCAGAAACCGTCCTGAAACTTTTTAGTATATCATTACCAGCAACGCATGAACCCTTTTTCTACTTTACTGAAAGTAACATTACCGCCGATTTTATAGTCGATGCGCTGGAAGAATTATGGCCGCAACTTAAAGAAAAATATGCTGCGCATACTTTGGTGCAGTATGCTTAAGAGCCTGTTTGATAATTGATGAATCGGCTGCAATCCCCTAATTATCAAACAGGCTCTAAGGCTCAAATTTATTTTTCAATGAAGAAATTGGGGAAATTAACATTCTGTAACAGTCTGTCGAACGGTCATGGGTCGACCTGGTCTTTCACCGAGGTTTGCCCACAACAAATCGTGAAAGAAACTAATTGGTTAACTTAGTTTTTTTCATATAAAATAGATCTAGTGCCTACAAACATTGATTTTTTTGTATGTGAAGTTGGCTTTCGTTAAAAAATATAATAAATTTAAATAGTTGACAACTAAACTTTTCGGAATTATGATAAAAAAATGGAGGATATATATGAATATTTTCCTGTTAATATAAAATCACAATATTAAGGAGCGTCTTATGTTTTATCTACCATTAACAGCATCCCCCCTTGGCTGGGTCATACTGGGTGTGGGCGGATATGCCCTTTATAGAGCAGGCAAGAAAAAAGGACAGGACGAGGCTGCCGCTTCCCAGATTACGGATGTTCCGGGTAAAGCGGATAAAGCAGCAACAACAGTGAAAGGAGAAAAATAATGAGTGTACCAGTTGTCGCACATCCTCTGGGATGGATTGTTCTTGGTGCCGCAGGCTATTTTACCTATAAAGCAGGCAAAAAAGCCGGCAAGAAAACAGAAGAGGAAATTGCCAAAACCAGTCTGTCTGACCGGGTTATCAAAGGGACCATGAAAGCGGCTTATAAAACCCAGAAAGAAGTTTCCGAATGTCTGGGAAAGGCAAAAGAGAAATACGGTACGCTGTGGGCAGAGGCAAGGGCAGAGGCCAACACAGCATCAAGTTAAGACAAAAATCATATTGCTGTCCGGACTATGACTGCGCCGGCCTTTTCAGGTGTAAGAAAAAGGCGCAGTCCGCCCGGGCTGGATATGGTAACAGGTGTGCTTCCCGGGCCGTGGCCCTGCAAAGAGTTGGCCTGCTCAATGGATTCCAGGGTCAGCTTTACACCAACATCTACGCCGTGGGTTCTTAAATGTTTAACCCCCCTTGGCCCCCCCATCACTTCCGTAACCTCAAAATCAAGACCTTTTTTGGCAAAGTAGAACTGGGTGGATTCTTTTCCTGGATAATGCCCCCATATCCTTGCGGTTTCACCTTCGGAGAGCCGGGTTCTTTCCCTCTGGTTGATCAAGACCTGATAATCCATATGGGGCAACGAACGGATAAACCGGATATTGCCGTCCACTGGAATCCCTAACCGCGCCAGCGCTTGTTCAATAAACCGGCCCCCGGAATGAATTTCTACATGGCCTTCCTGGCCTTTTTTCATCTCGTTCAAAGGTATCTTTTCCCCGGATTCCAGATGGATATACAGCTTCATCACCAAGCCTGCCGGAATAACTACGTCCCCATTTTCTCCATTCACACGAACAGAATCAAAATTAAACTCATCGTCATGCCGGATAATGTGCCCCCCGGTAAACAACCCCATGCGCTGCATCCATTTTTCCAGGACAGGATTGGTGACCTGGAGCACTACAAGTTCTGTATTTACCGGTGCATCAAGTAATGACGAATACATTTTTCCCTCTTTCTTTTATAACCACGGAAGGACACGGAAACCAGTGAAAATTTGAACGCGAAATGTTCAATAATCCTAATGAAAACAAATTGTTCAAAAAGCAAACTCATTTTCGTGTCCTTCCGTGGTTTCCGTGGGTTTAATATCAGGACTCCTCACCCGCTTCAATCATTTTGGGGGTGTTGTCAATGAGCTGTTTTTCCCTCATGCCGGCATATCCTATAATTCCCACCGTAGATACGTTATGCAGGATTGCGGAAGCCACAGGACGAAGCCATCCCAGGGAGGCCAGCAATAAAAAGGAGGAATTAAGGCAGACAGCAGAAACAAAGGACTGCTTTATGGTTTCCTGGCAGCGCATGGCAATCAGCCGGGCAGTAAGCAGGTTGTTCAAATCCTCTTTGAGCAGAATCACCTGGGCAGACTCCTTGGCCAGATCCGCACCGGAGGGCAGACAGATTCCCACATCAGCAGACACCAGGGCCGGCGCATCATTCACCCCGTCACCGGTAAAGCCCAGTATACAGCCTTCATCCTTGAGTCGGTTTACAATCTCGGCTTTATCCTCGGGTCGCAATTCGGCATGCACCTCGTCCACATCCGGCAGGGACGCGGCCAGGGCTTTGGCTGTACGTTCCGTGTCTCCGGTGAGGATGATAATTTTCTTAATGCCCGAAGCCTTAAGGCCTGCAAGCACGGCTGACGCTTCAGGCCGAAGCTCATCGCGCAGCCCCAGGACACCTTCAAGCTTCCCGTCCCGGGCCACATAGAGCAGGCTTTTCCCATCCCTTTGAAAGGCCAGTGCCGCCCCATCCGCGCCTGAGCAGTCAATCCCTTCGTCTTCCTCTATAAAATGCCGGCTGCCCACCAGAACATTGAGATCGTCAATATAGGCAGACACCCCATGGGCCACAATAAAATCCACCTGGCTGGTGGGGGAAAGCGAAAGCCCCTTTTCCCGCGCAGCCCCGATCACGGCAGCAGCCACGGGGTGGGCATAATGCTCTTCCGCAGAGGCGGCCAGCCCAAGAAGCTGGTCATCATCCAGATCCTGTGCGCTGAATATGTCCGTCACCTGGAGTTCACCCCGGGTCAGGGTTCCGGTTTTATCAAATACAAGGGTGTCCACCCTGGCCAGACTGTCCACGGTCTGGGCACCTTTAAGCAGCACACCCTGGAGGGCTGCGGTGTGCATGGCTACGCGCACGGCAACAGGGCTGGACAGTTTAATCACACAGGAGTAATCCACGGTAAGCACGGCTGCCGCTTTTTGAAGATCCCGGGTCAGGGCAAACAATCCAACACCCAAGCCAAAGGTAACGGGCACCAGCTTATCTGCCAGTTCATCACTTTTCTTCTGGGAATCTGATTCATACCGCAACGAGTCTTCCAGGAATTTTGAAATCCTTGCAACAGAGGTTTGGGCACCCACATTAACGGCCTCAAAAATAATACGGCCATCCTCAATGACGGAACCTGAAATAACCTCATCCCCCGGTTTGACATGGACGGGGACAGATTCACCTGTTACGGAGCTTTGATTAATTGCAGCCTCTCCTTCCACGACCCGGCCGTCCAGGGGAATCAATTCACCAGGCCCGCAAACCACCCGGTCACCGATCCCCGCGTCTTCAAAGGGAATCTGGATCTCCTGGCCATCCTTTTCGATCCATATTTTATCGGTCTGGGGTTTTAGCAGGCTTTTAAGCAGTCCCGTGGCTTTTGTTTCACTGATCTTTTCAAAATATTCACCCAGGGCGAGCAGGGCCACAATGGTAGCGGCTGTAAAATAATCCAACCGCCACAGGGAAAACGACACGGCTGCGGCGTCCAGGACCTCCACTTTAAGCTTTCGTTCCCAAAGGCAGGCCAGGCCGTCCAGAATCACAGGTGCGGACAGTGCCAGGGCTATGGGTGCGGCAAATGATGCAGGCAGAAAAAAACAGGCAATGGACAACGCACCTTTAACCGACAGATTTAAAAGCGAGGGTGGCCCTTTTCTGTTGTTTTTCCCATTGAACACATCCAAAGGCAGGTCCTGGATACACCCTAATACGGAAGCCCGTGTCTCTGTCCGGCCGTCATATATGACAACAGTCGAAGAGGCTCTGCCGTTCAAACGTGCGGATTCAACCCCTGGAATGGTTTCCAGAATAGCTTCCAGGTAATCGGGATCCAAATCCGGGTCCCGCAGGAATCGTCCTTTCAGCCGCATCCGGTTAGGCAGGTCACTGACAATGGTAACGGAACTACGTATACAAGCAGTCATGGGGCTTCCGTTTCCCGGAGGTCACACAGAACATCCAGGCCTTTTTTCATTAATTTATCAATGGCATATCCGGTCCCGGCCAGGGCTGCAGCTGTGATGCCGATATCCACCAGGCTTTTTTTGTCAGTCAACGACAGAATAACCGAGGCCGCAGCCCCTTTGGCCAGACCATTGACCACCGCCTGGGTTTTACTCATGGTTCCGTTCTGCACATCCACCATGTTGGCGCCGATGGTGGCGGCAGAAGCAAGGCAGATGGTAATCGCAGCAAATTCCAAGGGAGTATAGGTGTCCTGGGGTACAGGGATGGGGGCAAGCATAACAGAGCCAGGCTGCTGGGCCAGGGGCAGCAGTGTGGGGACTTCGGGCTGAGGTGCCGGATTTTGCGGGGCCAAAACAGGATCGAAAATTTTCATTAAGATCAGCCTTATTCATTATTAATGAAGCGTCTAAATAACAGAGTAATACTGCCAAAAGAGATGGTAAAGCGCAAGGCAAATTTAGATCCATGGTCACAATTAAATCTGCCACAGATACGCCGGATTTTAAGTCGCCATCAAGGCAGGCCAATGGCCCCATATCTCAGGAGTGCGTCTTTATGGATTGAAGACTGAAAGAAGAAGCATAAGAGACATGGTGCAAAGAATTAAACCTGCCAGGGCTTCAAGGAGATCTCCTGCATTGTCTGCAAAAGAGAAACGCCGGGGCAGGGGGGCAAGAAGGGCGGCTTTCCCGGCCATGGCAGTGAGCACGACCACAGACAGTGTTGATGCCATGCCAAGGGTGATGGCACAGGCCAGCATCATGCCTAATCCGGGCAATCCTAAAGACAGACAGAACAAAACGGCCAACACCACCCCGGAGCAGGGAATCATCCCTATGACAACACCCGCTAGAATGGATTGGGCATCCATGGTCGCTCCGGGACTTTCACCAGAGGACGCCTTAGCCGGTTTACTATTTTTCCACACCGGCAGTTTGCACAGAAAAAGAAACAGACCCAGGGCAATAATCATTAAATAACTGGCAATCTGGGTGGTTCGTGTGACCGAAGCCAGGGTGCCTGAAATAGATGCCTGCAACAGAAACTTGACGCAAAAAATCAGGGCCGCCCCGGACATCCCATGGCTGATCGCCAGAAGATTGCCAAAGGCAAGGGCTTTGGACCGCGTGGGCTGAATGGAGACGATATAGGACAGGGCAAGGGCCTTGCCGTGGCCTGGACCGGCAGCGTGCACCATACCATATATAAAAGCCGCTGCCAGAACCCACAAAAGGGGGCCAATTTCCCCGGTTGTTTTTGCCTGCCTGATCAGGGCAGTCATCTTTTCCTTGATTTTCATCTGAAGATGAGTGATCCGTGTCATAACAGTGTTCCCCGTGGTACCGGAGTCCGGCACGGGGACTTTGGCAACGGTCGGCGCCGGCGCCAAAGCATCATCCTGGTGTTGGGGCACATCTGTTGTCTTTTTCCGGGTAAAGGGGGTGGCCTGGGCGGTGACGGGTGCGGTAAAACAAAGGCCCCATGCAATACCGGCCATAATAAAAAAAATGGGTAGAAACCCTTTAAAGAAAGGTCTGTGCGGGGTTGCAAAGTAAGAAACATCAGAGCGCATGGAAGGCTTATAAGTGATGGGTGCTATTTTTTCAATACGTTAAAAAAAAATTCACTTTATTCAAAATCCCCATTGTCTGTTTTTATATCAGTATGTTATTAGAGTCGTGAACGTGTATATTGCTGGTTACCCCATGGAATGATTGCGTGTTAACGGGCGCTTCCCGTTGAAAATAATTAATTGATGGATAATACATTTAAATTATTCAACAAAATAAATAAGGAGAGATTATGGGACTCAAAGAAGAACTGGAAGAAAAAGCGGAAAGCTGTGATGCGCCGGAAGAGTACATTGGTGTGGCCAAGGAGATCGTAACGGGCCTGGATGACAAGGATTGGGCGGTTGAGCTCATGGAAGAGGGTGCCGAATGGGCCCAGACCTATGATGAGGTTGTGGTGTATGCCGAAGCCGCCAAAGAGATTATCGGTGACGATGATGTGGTGAGCAATTTTATTTCCAATGCCAAAATGTTTTGCATGAACGCTGCTGATTTTATCAACCTTGGTGCTGCTGCGGGCAAACTTGGTCTGGATGATATGGCCAAGGAGATGAATGAGGCGGCCATGGGTAAATGCACCAAGCTCAGCGATTTCCTTAATCTGAGCAATGAGCTGGCCAAAACTGATCCGGATATGGCCAAACAGGTTATGGACAAAGCCTTTGAAAAATGTACCAAACCGGAAGATTTTGTCTCCTTTGCCAAATCCATCCTGGACAGCACCAAGGATAAGGATCAAGCCAAGGATATTTATGAAAAAGGGATCGCTGCCGCCACCACGGCAGACGGTTTCAACGCCCTTGCCGCAGGCGCCATCAAAGATCTGGATGATAAGGATTTTGCCCGGACCATTTATGAAAAAGCGGTTGATTCACTGGAAAAAGGGGATGAACTGCTCAAATTTGCCGGCATTGTCAAAGAACAGCTTGATGACAATGATTTTACCCTGTCTGTTCTGAAAAAAGCCGAAGCGCTGTATTCAGAGTTTGCCGATTACCTGAAGCTGGCCAAAGCAAGTTTTGAAAGTACCGGCGATAAGGCATTTGCCTCGGGCGTGTACCAGAAAGCGGCGGCCACCAATCCTGACTGTGCACAACTGGTTTCCCTTGCGCTGGCCATGGCCAATGACCTGGGTGATACCGATGCTGCCCTGCCCGTATTAAAACAGGCCCAGGCTGCTGTAAAAAATAATGATGATTTCCTTAAAACTGCGGATGCCATCCTTGAGGTGGCCAAGGATGATAAAGCATGGACCGACGCCATTGCTTTCCAGAAAGCCAAACGTGAAGAGTTCGGCAAACTCTACAATGATTTTGCCCTTAGGGAAAATGAAATTACCAATTGCGCCCCCATGCGTATCCTGGCCGGTGAAGTGGTTAAAGAAACCGGTGATAATTTCTACGCAGCCAAACTGTACAAAAAATCCGAAGACCTTACCCAGTATTTCAGTGATTTCATCAAACTTGCTGCCGCTATCCATGCCGATCTCAATGATGCGGAATGGATCAAAGGGATCTATACGGCGCTTTTGGACAAATGCAAAAGCTTTGGCGATTACAATACCCTGACCACTGCCATCCAGGATACCCTTGGGGACAGTGACTGGATTAAAAAGATCTATACAGGTCTGGAGACAAAGGCTAAGGGCAACGGCGATCTCATGAAGCTTGCCGCTGTGGCCATTGATAAATTCAATGACAAGGAATGGGCCGAAAAACTGGTGGGTATAGCAGCCGGTAAGGCCAGAACCGTTTACGACTTCACCTTTGCCGGCAGTGCTACCCTGAACCTGCTCAATGACAGGGACGGTGCGTTGGCATTGTATAAATCCGCTGAAGGTCTTTGCCAAACCAAACAGGATTATGCCGGTCTGGTGGCGTTGGTTAAACAGCAGACCGGGGATAAGGCGATCCTTTCAGAACTGTTGAGCCTGGGTCGTCAAAAACTGACCGAATTCAGCGATCAGCTCTTTTTGGCTGAATCCTTTCTGGTGGACGCCCAGGATGCCGAAAATGCGGCTGCTGTATATGAAGATGCCGAGCTCAACGCCTTGACCACTGATGCATTGTCCCAGTTAGGCACCAGCATTTCAGGCCGTCTGGGGGATGCCAAATGGGGATCCCGTATTTTGGCAAAATTAAATAAAGTTATGTCTTAGAAACTTTTTTGTTGACAAACGATAAAATTATGGTAGGTTGTACTTAACGCCATTTTTTGAATACAAAAAACTGGCTGCATAACCTCCTTATTATCCTTCAAGAAATCAGCCGACGGACTTGCCACCCGACGGCTGATTTTTTTTTGGGGGGGACTTTCCTTAATTCCTAAGCAATCTGTGCGCAATGATTACTTGTCCTGGGATGTGGTTTGATTCGTGGTTCTGAGCACAGATACCGGAGCGGGGCCAAACCCGCGGCCCATGCCGCGCCCCATACCCCGGCCGCGTCCGCCAAATCCCCGACCGCATCCCCGGCCGCCATACCTGTTTGCGTAGTCATCCCCGGCCATGTTCCGGTTTCTGCATACCCCCTGGCCTCTTCCGGTCATGGGTCCTGATCCTTGTGGTCCTCTTTGATTAAATCCTGGCATCGTATGTTCTCCTTATTATGTTAATTTTATCACTTCATGATCGCGTATCAGGGATGTTCGTCCTGTTAGTTATGATCATTTGATCATAATATAAAACTGCTGAATTGCGCTGTCAAGAAAATAATGGTCAAATGATCATTATTTTCTTATTGTCTGATTTCAGAGCCTGTTTGATAATTAGGAAATCGAAGTGAAATCTCATGAAAATGAGAACCAACTTTCACAAATTTTGTTGTTAATAGCGGGACTATTGACATAAAATCTGAGGGAACTGTAGCCATTTTCATGGGATTGCAGCCGATTCATCAATTATCAAACAGGCTCTCAGACAAGGAAAGGAGCTTGACACAGAAGGCAACTTTGGATAGTTTGTGGCAAACGTAAAACAGGGAGACGATTCATGCAAGATTCCACTCCGTTCCAGGCCCAGGACCTTACCTCTGAAATGCAAAAGTCTTTGCTCGTTGACATGTTCACCCGTATTGTTGTCCATTACGGCCTCTGGTTCAATGAGGTCCAGCACCAGATGGGCATGGAAAAGGCGCTTGCTGTTCTGGATAAGGCCACACAATCTTCAATTTCCATTCTCATGAAGCACCTGTCCCGTACCCTGGAATTTGAGCTGGACCAGGGGATGCCCAAAGCGTTGATGGCATTGGATGAGGCCACAACAGAAAAATTGATGGCAGCCGTGGGGAAATCCTGGCTGGCCAATGACGG
>PDTI01000037.1 GCA_002747145.1 Desulfobacter postgatei | reverse complement strand
CCGGCAAGCCTTCCTTTTTATCCTTTAACCGTCATAGGTTGGTCTGGTCGATCAATTATCAAACAGGCTCTCAATGACAAAAAATGCCCTATCCCTTGAAAAGTCCCCCCTTTTTCAGATAAGAGTAGATCTATGATGAAATTATTGTTTGATCCTTAATATTTTACAGGTACCTGAATCCTTCATTCACTATTCAGCCGAAATTCAGCCGTTTAAAAACCGTTATCAAAGACGTGTAAGGCCCACAAAATCAACACATCAGGGAGAATTTTATATGCCCGTTTTCATAGCCATTGCGGCGAATACGGAACGTAACAAAAATGGCCAGACCATCACCAGTGTTCCCGTAGAATACAGCCGTTGTGTTCAGCAGGCCGGGGCTGTGCCTGTGATTCTGCCGCCTGCCGGAGATGAACAGACCGTGGGTCTGATGCTGTCCCGTGTGGATGGCCTGATTCTTCCAGGCGGCCTGGACATGGACGCCCATTTTTTTAATCAGGAAATGCATCCGGCATGCAAGGCCAGCGATCTTGAGCTTGATACGTTTCAGATCGGTTTGGTGAATCTTGCCGTGGAATTGAAAATGCCGATTCTGGGCATCTGCCGTGGCGCCCAGGTGGCGAACGTGGCGTTGGGCGGTTCCCTGGTCCAGGATATCCCAAGCCGGATGCCGGAATCCGATATTATCCACATGCAAAAGGTGTTCTCCTACGGCACGGACCATGATGTCCGGTTTGATCGGGGGTCCAGGCTGTACCACCTGTTTGGAGAATCGATCCGCATCAACTCCCGGCACCACCAGTCCATTGATACCCCGGGCAAAGGTATTCGAATCACGGCATGGGCCCCCGATGGGGTGGCCGAAGGCGCAGAGCATGAATCCCTGCCCATTGATCTTGTGCAGTGGCATCCTGAACTGCTCATGCAGAAAAGTGATGGGATGCTGCCTTTATTTAAACGGTTTATCCGCAATTGCAAAGATAGGTTACACGCATAAAAAAACAGAGAGAATCTATCATAATTCCAGATAGTTTTATATTTCAAATCAGGGGGTATCTGCGCCTTTTTAGATACCTGAAATATATTTTTACCTCGGATGGCAAAATTTCAGGTTGATTTTATGAACATTAATGAATATACAAAAGGCGACAAATGAACAGGCGTGTTTATAAATTAAATGCTGAACAGTTGAAAACCCAGGTCAGATCTGAAACAACAGCTTAATTTGGAAAGGAATTATGAAACAATTATTTCTCATTTCAGTAGCTTTGTTAGCTTTTTCTTTAACGGGCGCAGCCCTTGCCGGGGACACCAAGGTTGAGGCTGCTCTTGAGCTTCCCACCGGTACCATAACTTTGGAGGCTCCCCAGGGTGCCGGATACAAGGCCACACTGTCCCCGGTTATTTTTCCCCACTCCCTTCATTTTTCCTATTCCTGTCAAGAGTGCCATCACACTTGGGACGGAAACGGCACCTTAAAAAGTTGCGGGACAAGCGGCTGCCATGAAAATTTCTGGGCGCTTAAACCTAGTCAGAAAGATGCATCGAAAAAGAACGTAAAATCATTGGTTGGCGCCTTCCACCAGGTATGCCGTGACTGTCATAGAAAAGAGGCCGCTCAACAAAAAGCGGCCGGATCCAAGAGTATTACAACAGGCCCTGTTGCCTGCACAGGATGCCATCCTGATCCCCACGCCGAGGTTGTGAACAGTGATGAATCTTTGTCCATCCCCCTTGGTATTATTAACATAAAAGCACCCGAAGAGGTGGAAACCACCAGGGGGCCTGTTGGTTTTCCCCATGGACTTCACTTTCAATTTGCCTGTAAAGTGTGTCACCATGACTGGGACGGGGAGAGCGAAGTAGAGGTATGTTCCTCATGCCACGATGAAACCGAGCCTTCAGGAACCAGAAACATCAAGGATGAAGCAAATCAGATGTATTATCTGGCTGCTTACCACAATGTCTGCGTAACCTGCCACAGAGATACTGTGAAAAAACAGAAAGCAGCTAAAAAAGCGTTGGCCCAGGGTAAAATAGGCAAGGCAGATCTTCCCAAAGCCGCCCCTGTTCATTGTAATGGGTGTCACAGTCCATCTTAAATCTGATCCTTTTATATGAAAGAACTAAGTTAACCGATTAGTTTCTTTCATGATTTGTTGTGGGTAACCCGCGGTGGCAGATCAGGTCGGCCCATGGGCTGTTCGTAAGGGTTTAAGGGGCAGGGAAAATTTTAAAACTCACCAATAGCCCTAAATGCATCAAGCCCGGCAGGTTCCGGTTATCGGGATCTGCCGGAGCTGTTTTAAGGAACTATGTTTGAAAAAAACGAATAAAGGCCGGTTTGTGGTATTTGAGGGTATTGACGGGGCAGGCAAAACCACACAAGTGGAACTGCTTTGCCAACGCCTGGCATCAACCGGCTCCCCGGTTTTTGCCACCTGTGAACCCACCGGCGGCCCTGTGGGGCAGTTGATCCGCCGGATGTTGTCCGGCACCCTTCCAGCGGACCAGCGGACCATTGCAAATCTTTTTGCCGCTGACCGTACCGAACATCTGATGGACCCTGAAACCGGCATCCGCCGGATGGTGGATACCGGTACAATCGTGGTGTGTGACAGGTACTATTTTTCTTCCTACGCCTATCACAGCCAGTATATGGATATGGAGTGGGTGCGCCAGATCAATCAACTCAATGCTGATATTTTAAAACCGGACATCACCTTGTTTATTGATGTGGATCCCCAAACCTGCCTGAAGCGTCTCCAGGCTGCACGAAAACACCTTGAAATATATGAAAAATTAGATAATATGAAGCAGGTACGGGCAAATTATATGGCAGCGTTTCACCGTTTGGCGCACCAGGAGCGTGTGGCTGTGATCGACGGAAATGATTCTGTGGAAAAAATAGCCGAAGCGGTTTGGGCCCAAGTAAAGCTTGTCATGTAAAACTCGACAGGCTGTTACAGAATGCTGATTTTCCCAATTTCTTCGTTGAAAAATAAATTTGATCCTCGGAATACTCCATGTATGCCTGTGGTCAAATTGATTTTCCGCCTTGAACTTGAAAAAATTATCTATTCCGTAACAGCCTGTCGACCATCAGGCAGCAGGAAACAACATGAAAAAAATATGTGTCATTGATGGCCAGGGCGGTGGTATCGGATCAACCGTTATCAAGCGCATTAAGGAGCGGTTTGAGGAGTCCATTGAGGTGATTGCCCTGGGTACCAACGCCATTGCCACTGCTCAGATGCTTAAAGCCCGTGCCAATAAAGGCGCTTCCGGCACCAACGCCATTGTACAGACTGTTAAAAATGCGGATATGATTATCGGCACTGTGGGGATTGTCATGCCCCATGCCATGATGGGTGAGGTGACCCCCCAGATGGCTGAGGCCGTATCATGCTCCCAGGCAAAAAAAGTGCTTTTGCCCCTGACCCAGGAGAACATTGCCATTGTCGGGATCATGGGTTTGCCTTTACCCCAGCTGGTGGATGAATTGTTAGATGCTTATTTGCCCCTGTCATAGCAATGGATTCTGGGTATTATTGATCCAATGATCTGTACCTGTGTTTATATGAAAGAACTAAGTGATCAGGAGTACATATTATGTGTGAAGCCAATGCATATCTTTTGGACAAAAGTGGACAAGCGTCTCTTTTGCTGGAGGCTGTGGACACGGTGGAACCCGAAGAAGAGGGTATTCGTCTGGTATCCATTTTTGGTGAACAGAAATTTATAAAAGGAACCATCCATTCCCTGTCCCTGGTGGAGCATAAGGTATTTATTAAACCTGAATAACGGCAGGGCAGGGCGGAGGTCTATCTGGAGACCGGAAATCGGAGACCGGATATGTTAAATCCACCGGAATATTCGTATATACATTCATAGAAGGTCATTAAAGCAACCAATGGGACCATATTTCAAATGCTCCCATTGACGTGCATTTAACCCATCAAACCCATTAAAAAATTACCAGCCAAGTGTCAGGTATTCATGTATGGAGTCGGCTGCAGCACGGCCTGCACCCATAGCAAGGATGACCGTGGCCGCACCGGTAACGATGTCGCCGCCCGCCCAGACCGCTTTTTTGGATGTTTTCCCGGTGACGGGGTCTGCAATAATGTTACCCCAGTTGTTCAACGCCAGGTCCGGTGTTGTATTGGTAAGCAACGGGTTGGCGTTGGAGCCCACAGAGACCACAACCAGATCACAGTCGATTGTGAATTCGCTGCCTTCAATGGGCACGGGCCGGCGGCGGCCTGAACGATCAAGTTCACCCTGTTTCATTTTCAGACATTCCATACCGGTTACCCGTCCGTCTTCATCACCTATGAACTGGATGGGATTTGTCTGCAGGACAAATTCGATTTTTTCCTCCTGGGCATGGTGCAGTTCTTCGTTTCTGGCGGGCATCTCTTCCCTGGAGCGTCTGTAAACAACCTTGACGGATTCTGCGCCTAAACGCATGGCGGTTCTGGCAGCGTCCATGGCCACGTTGCCGGCGCCAAGCACCACGACATGTCTACCATGGGCAATGGGGGTGTCGTATTCAGGGAACAGATACCCTTTCATCAGGTTGGTCCGGGTGAGGTACTCATTGGCAGAGTAAATACCGATGAGGTTTTCACCGGCCAGGTTCATGAATCTGGGCAGTCCTGCTCCTACGCCAATGTATGCTGCGTCATACCCTTCATCAAACAGTTCGTCAATGGTAACGGTAGCGCCAATCACCATGTTACATTCAATGTGCGCACCCATCTTTTCAAGGGTGGCCACTTCCGATGCCACAATCTCCTTGGGCAGACGGAATTCGGGAATACCGTATACCAGAACCCCGCCGGGTTTATGAAATGCTTCAAAAATGGTGACATCATGGCCTTTGATCAAAAGGTCGCCTGCAACGGTCAACCCGGAAGGGCCGGAACCGATCACTGCTACTTTTTTGCCGGTTTTTTCAGCCACAGCAGGGACCTCGCCGGAACCGTTTTTACGCTCCCAGTCTGCAGCAAAGCGTTCAAGATAACCAATGGCAACGGGTTTGCCTTTTTTGCCGAGTATGCACCTGCCTTCACACTGCTCTTCCTGGGGACATACCCTGCCACAGACTGCGGGCAGAGCATTGCGTTCCCATAGTTTTTTGGCCGCAGCGGAAAACTGTCCATTGGCGATGCATTTGATAAATTCAGGAATGGATACGGAAACCGGGCATCCTTCTACACAGGCGGGTTTTTTGCACTGCAGGCAGCGTGTTGCTTCATTCCTTGCCAGTTCTTCAGAAAGGCCCAGTGGGACTTCCATAAAATTTCTGCGCCTTACTTCCGGGTCTTGTTCAGGCATCACGACCCGGTCAACTTTCATTTTTTTATCCGCCATTTATCCCTCCATATATCCCTGAACGGGTGCGTTAATTTACGTTGCATTTGCGGTTGTTGTAAGCTTCCATAGCCTGTTTCTCAACGTCTATATAGGATAAAAGCCGCTTGGCAAGTTCATCAAAATCAACCAGATGACCGTCAAATTCAGGACCGTCCACACAGGCAAATTCTGTCTTTCCCCCCACAGATACCCGGCAGCAACCGCACATGCCCGTGCCGTCCACCATGATGGGGTTCAGGCTGACTATGGTTTTGATCCCTTTCTCCTTGGTGATCAGGCTGCAGAATTTCATCATGGGAATGGGGCCAATGGCTACAACTAGGTCAATATCGTCTTTTTCAATGGTTTCTTTAAGAACATCCGTAACAAATCCGTGGTGGCCCATGGAGCCGTCATCGGTGCAGATATGAAGGGTATGGGATGCTTTTTGTATCTTTTCTTCCAGGATGAGCAGATCATAAGTCCTGGAACCCAGAATCGTTGTGACCTCATTGCCGGCTTTCTTCAGTGCCCGTGCAATGGGGTGCAGTACTGCAATGCCGGTGCCGCCGCCCACACAGACGACCTTACCGACCTTTTCAATATGGGTCGGTGCGCCCAGAGGGCCGATGATCGCAAAATATTCCTGACCGACCTCAAGATCCCGGAAACGGGCTGAAGATTTTCCCACAACCATGTAGATGATGGTGATGGTTCCGTTGACAGGGTCCGTGTCTGCCATGGTCAGCGGGATGCGTTCACCAGTCTCGTCTGCCTGAAGAATAACAAACTGACCAGGTTTGGCCTTTTTAGCTATACGGGGCGCTGATATTTCATTGAGGATAATGGTTCCCTGAGCCAGTTCCTCACGACGTACTATTTTTGCCATTATTATCCTCCTTACTTAGAGCCTGTTTGATCGTTGATGAATCGGTTGCAATCTCATGAAAATGGCCCCAATTCTCCCAAATTTTATGCGAATAGTCAGGCTATTAACAGAAAATTTATGAAAATTGCTTCTCATTTTCATGAGATTTCGCTTCGATTCCCTAATTATCAAACAGGCTCTCAGATTTGGACTCATCTTAACTTTATGGTGTTGAGGAGATACCTTATTATATATATACCACAACCGGACACTTTATCGATCACCTGATCGAAACTCAAATAGAAACCCAGTATGCAATTATACAAAATTATTTTAAATAGTTATAGGGCCTTAGATCAAATTTTCAAAATATTCCGGCATGATGACATCCCCGACATTTTCTTTCAGATCCAGAAGCGCCGATCTCTGTGCTTCAAGAATTTTAAACAGTTTTTCCGGAAGGTGCTCTTCTTCTATATATGATGTTTCCTGAAGCTCAATACGCTGGATGATTTTTGTCGTGTACAGGGCAAACTGCATATCATACAGGGATCTGGGATAGTCCTTGTCAATGATTTGTCCGAACAGTTCAGCCAGGTCATTGTAGCAAGGCAGGTTGCCGATGGGGGTAGACAGATATCCAACTTCGTTATGGGCATATCGTTCCAGCCAGGCCAGCCACACTTTGACATCCTGTTTCTCTCCAAGAAGCTTGTCTGAATCGCCGCCCCTGGCCCGGTGGGTTAGAAAATAGTTCAGGCCTGCCATCACCGGTTTGAACTGTTCCTTGATATTTGGGTTGTTGAAGAATTTAAACTGGGCATCCATGTAATCACCCAGGGAGCCTGGGATAAAAGGGGCGTTGGCCCAGGGTGCCCGTCTAATGCCTGTCACCCCGACCTCTGTGGCTGTGGTCGCAGATACAATACAAGCACCGATGACCACACCGGCATCCGGGGTCTTTGCCACCCATACCGGCGGCATGGTGTCCGCGTCCCTGCCTGAATATGTAAATATCCGCGTCACCACACCTTTGGGATTGTCTGCCTCAGGCGAGTAGTTGTCCAGACTTTTCGAGAGCAGGGTACACCTGGAATTGGGATGAGACATGGGGATGGGCACTGCCTTGCCATTGGTTTTACCCTGGTGCCATTCACCCTGGAAGTTGATCCCTTTTTCAGGGACAGGTTCCATATTGCCGACCCAGTGGGGATTGCGATGTTCGTCAACAAGGACGTTTGACCAGATCACTTCGTGGCCGGGTTGCCGCAGTACTTTCATTAATAAAGGATCACCCTCAACATTCACGCCCTCCACAATTCCGAATATTCCGTTTTCCGGATTGATGGTGCGGATGGTGCCGTCTTCGGCAATCCACATCTGGGCCAGGTCATCGCCTATAAATAGATTGCCGGCCATGGCAGTGGTGGTTTTTCCGCATCCGGACGGGGCTGCGCCTGCACACCAGGTCGTGCGGCCACCCGGTCCTTTGATACCCGTAATAAACATATGTTCGGACAACTGCCTGCCCCTGTCCCGGTATACGGCTTTGTCCACGGCAAACCTGTGATTACCCTTTTTAAGGAGCAGGGTATTGCCGGCATAGGTGCATTTCCAGGCATAGGTCGTCTGGAATTTCCGATCCATGAACACCCGGGCATGGGGAAGGTCCTGGGTACGATTCAGGCCTTCGGAGTGTACATTGGTGAAAAAATACCCCTTTTGTTCAACTTCGTGGTCGAAATCATTAAAGGCGTTTCGATAAAGCAGGTCTGCGCTGTGGGATATATAAGCTGAGGATGTCAGCTCCAAAGCCGGGTTGGATGCCGGGGAGCCCACAGGCCCTCTCATGTAAAAACCGACAATCATGGTCAGGTTTTCCATGATGCCGGACATGTGCTCTTCAATCTCTTTTGCCGCTTTTTCCGGGGTCATGCGATTGGCAAGACTGGATACCAGCTGCCCGGGTTCGGCAATGTAATAGGTCCGGTCTACAATCCGTCCCTGTTCTTCGGCCAGGTCAAAGTGGACAGTATGCCCTGTCATGGCAAGGGCTTGTTCCTCCCCCTTTTCAATGGCAATTTGCCGAATGGCAGCTTTGTCTTCTTTTGATCCTGTATTGATAAATACGTTTGACGGCCTGCAAAGTGCAATGGCGTTGGCGATACGGATCAGTACAGCCGGGTGTGTGATCCTGGCGATTTTTGCTGATTGGGTGCGGTCAAGTTTTAATGCAAACAGATTTAGGGCCTGATCGGCAGTACTGATTTCCCCAAGGGTATGTAAAGGATCCATAGGTAAGTATAAAGTCCAAGTGTTTATGTTTATGGGTTGTTGTTAATATTAAAAATTTTACATTTATCATTTACTCCATGAAAATTAAACAAAATATCAAAATTGGTTAAAAAAAGAAAGTATGCCCGAACAGATATAAATTGTGATAAGATGCTCACATCATAATTATTCAAGCAAGATTTGTAATCGCAGTAGGCAGTTGATGGCACATATGTTTGCAGATTTACATAATCACACCACCGCATCTGACGGAGACTTTTCCCCGGGGGGCCTTGTGGCCCGGGCTGCCGGCATGGGTATAAAGGTATTAGGGGTGACCGACCATGACACCCTGGACGGACTTGAGCCTGCATTGGCTGCGGGAAAAACGAAAGGTGTAGAGATTCTTCCGGGTGTCGAGGTGTCCGTGCGCTTCAAACGGGAATTTTTTACAGGAACCCTGCACGTACTGACCTATTTTTCAAGGGTGCTGTTAAAAGATCCGGGTTTTGTGACACGGTTTAAAACCCTGCTGGCCCAAGGCAGGGGACAGGGCCTGGTCAAGGCAAGGATTGAGAAGATAAACGAGGTGTTCGGGCCCGATGGTGAATCGCCCTTATTATCAAGGGATCTTGCCTATGAAGATATTGCTGTATATTCGGACAATGCCTCCCGCCGCCATTTTGCCATGGCCCTGGACGAAAAACTGGGTATTTCCGATAAAGACACCATTAACCGGATCATCGGCAATGACAGTCCTGCCTATCTGCCTTCGGGGGTGGACCTTGAACAGGTGAAAGGATTTATAAAAACCGAACCCGTGGTCGCAGTACTGGCCCACCCGGCTGCGGGTTCTTTCCCCGGGAAAGGGCATTACAAGGAGGTGCTGCCCCCAGTGGAAACAGTGGCCCGTCTGCTGCCCGAGTTTTTGGACGCTGGTGTCAAAGGCCTTGAAGTCCATTATCCGGGCCATGCACCGGAACATAAGACGCTGCTTCTGGACTGGGCACAAAAATATGACCTGCTTGTCACCGGCGGTTCTGACTGTCATGACAATGCGAACCGGCCTTTGGGCGTTACAGGGGCCGATGAACAGGAATGTAAGCGGCTAAGACAAAAGATACTGTGCGCAGAAAAGAAAAGCAGATAACACTGACCAGGATCAGATTGAGGGGATCATAAAAAAGGCCAAACTGTGCCGCCTGGACTGGTCAGACAACGGTCAGCCCCTTTGAGTTTTAGCCGCTGCCGTCCAAATTACGAATAAAATTTTCCAGACAAGCAATATACTCTGCGGCATTAACCATCAAAATACTGTTGTGATCACCCTGATCAAATAGTTTAATGGTTTTGCGCCCCTTTGCCCAGGCATAAAGCCGTTTACCATGACTGACATCAATCAAACCGTCATTGACTGTATGCAGCACCAGCAAATCGCCTTTAAATGAAGCTATTTTTTTCTGATGATTAAGCTGCTGATCGATTGCGTTGCGGAAACTAGGCAAATCAACATTAAGTTCATCAGGGTGAACACGTAACAACAAGCGCTCAAGCACATCGGCAACACCACTTTCAAGAACTAAGCCGGCAGCATTGGGAAAACGGGCTGCCGCTTCAAGGGCGAAAATACTGCCGACACTACGGCCAAAAAAAATTAAATCCTGCGCGTTACGTTTTAATGCTTCAATGGTTGGCACGACATCGCTGATCATTTTACCCAACTGGGCCTGACCACTTGATTGCCCATAACCACGTAACTCTGCCAACAAACAATTGCAGCCCATTTGATTGATCAAGGCAACAAAATCACCGCGCCAATCATCAACAATCTCACCATTGCCGTGAAAATGTACTAATGTTTTGGCCTCGGGATTAATTTCATGGTAGCTGCATGCTAATCTGGCGCCATCGACATCCACCCAAAAAGGGTCAGCAAAAAATCCCTTACGAGGAAAAAAATAACGTTGCTCAATTAATGGATGGTCAAGCAAATTTTCCATAACGACTCCTTGTCTATAACTTTGATCCTCTAAAGTTAGTTTCTGTGGGTGACGTTTCGTTCAACCACTAATTATCAAACAGGCTTTTGGCCTCTCCCACCACATACAGGGAACCTGCAATGCATATGGCATCTTCGTTACAGCTTGTAGAAATTGCGTAAGATACAGCATCTTTGACATCTTCAATGACCTGCACCTCCCCTTTGAATATTTTTTTGACTGCCGGGATCAGCACCCCAGGTTCGATGCTGCGGTTGATTTTGGCTTTGGTCACAATGACCCGCTGGGTTCCGGGTAAAAGCTGGGCCAGCATAGCTTCATAGGGTTTGTCATCCAGAATGCCGATAACAAGGGTCAGCTTTTTATCCCCCAAGGTTTGCTTAAGGTATTTTCCCAGCAGAACAGATGCCTTAAGATTGTGCGCTCCGTCCAGGATAACCAGGGGGGGATCCATGATTTTTTCAAGGCGGCCCGGCCATTTGACCCGGGCAAGTCCTTTGTGAACCACTTCCCGGCTCAGTGCATATCGTGGTTCAGTGCCTTGGTTCTGTTTAAAAACCAACTCGACAGCAGCCAACGCCATAGAAAGATTTTCCCGCTGATGTTCTCCGGGTAACGGTTTAGTCAGAGTTTTAAAATCTTGATAAATTCCCTTGTAATTATACGTGGGCCGGTGAGGGGTTTTGCGGATGGAAAAATCAGTTTTGAACTGGTAAAAGGGGGATTGCAGGGTGTTGGTTATTTGGGTCAACTTGGCTATTCCCGATGGCTGGGATACAGCCGTAACCGCAGGTACGCCTGGTTTTATGATGCCGCCTTTTTCCCGGGCCAGATCCTTGATGGTATGTCCAAGATAATCCGTATGCTCAATGGATAGGTTTGTGATCACACTGACCTTTGGGGTAATAACGTTGGTGGCGTCAAATCTGCCCCCCATACCGGTTTCAATGACCGCCCATTCCACCTTTTCTCCGGCAAAGTGGTAAAAAGCCATGGCTGTGACAATTTCAAAAAAGGTCGCCCGGCGCGATCCCGTATCTGCAGCATTTACAGCCTCATATGCGTTGACCACATCGTCATCGCTGATCTGTTGTCCGTTCACGCAGATCCGCTCATTGAATCGAACCAGGTGGGGGCTTGTGTATATACCGGTTTTAAACCCCGCAGCACTGAGGATTGATGCAATGCAGGTTGCAGTGGATCCCTTGCCATTGGTTCCGGCTACATGGATCATGTTGTAATGATTCTGGGGGGTGTTCAGATGTGAAAGGATGTTTGCAATGGTATCCAGTTCAAGCTTGATACCGAACCGACCCAGTGTGTAAATTTTTTCCAGGCATAGGGTATAAGGGGTGGGTGCCATGAAAAAAGTCCATAAAAAACCCGGCATACCATCTAATTTGATATGCCGGGTGATCTTTTTAATGCTCAGCTACGTCTTCTGCGTGATCTTGATGCGGCAATTCTTTGTCTTCTTATTGCCTCTCTCATTTTACGTCTTCTGTACTGACAAGGTTTTTCAAAGTGTTTCTTAACCTTGAGACGTTTGAACAGTCCGTCATTCTGAATTTTTTTCTTCAGAATACGCAACGCTTTTTCAACGTCATTATCAATAACGGTGACAGTAATTTCTTTCAAGCAGCATCGCCCCTTTCAATATGAATTTAAATATAAAATATTTATAAAAGGGCTTACTAACAAATTGAATACGTTAAGGCAAGAAAAAAAAAGAGTTTTTGACGATGAAGTGCAACGAGTGCCGGAGTTATTCATCTTCCTGTGATCGCTTTTTTTGTTGACAAAAGCATCGCATTTTTTTTAAACTTGTTTAATATAAAAACAAGTTTAAAAAAATGTTTCATAAGGGCATCCCATGAATCGAAAAGAAATGTTTAAGGCACAGACACGGCAGCTCATCCTTGAAGCGGCCAGAAAACTGTTTTTTGAAGAAAATTTCAGCCGGTGCACAATGCGGCGGGTTGCGGCAGAAGCCGGTGTCTGTGCCGCATCTGTTGTTGTTCATTTTAAAAATAAAATCGCACTCATGGAAGCGGCCTTGGCCGAAGACATTGGACAGACCTGGGAGGGTGCTTTAAAAACCTTGCCTGCCAAGGGTTCCATTGCGACACGTATAAACCATATCTGGCTGACCATGTTTACCTTCTATGACGGGAACAGAAATCTATATCGTGAACTGCTCAGCAGCACGGTGTTCAAAGTTGAAGAGGATACGCCTGCCCTGCGCAGGGACGTTGATACCTTTCTCGACTTCCTTGTAACCGTGGTTGAAGATGAAAAAACAGCGGGCCGGATGGGCAAAGAGGTGGACAGCACTATTCTGGCCATGTCGCTTTTTTCACAATATTTTGGTGTGGAGGTTATGTTTTTCCGAGATCCCGGCATGACACCTGAAGCGGCAGCGCAGATAGTGGAGATGATGAACCAACAGACGCTTACCGGTCTTGAGATCAATTAACAATGCAATGCAGGCCAATTGCCCAAACTGACCATTGGCAGCAGGGATCAGAGTTTTTTTCCCTCAATGATCCCACGCTGGTGACATATAACCAGTTTCGGGAATTGAAAATCAATTTTTAGGGACTTGGAAGATAGGCTATTATGAATAATTCAAAAAACCAACTCATGTGTGGTGGAATCCTGTGCTTTTTCTTTGCAATATTTCAAGTTGTCATCGGTTTTTCTCCATCTTTAAGTCTGTATTTTGGAGCACCTGAATCTTTAGTAAAACATCCCGGTATGTTAATTATCGTCAGTATAATTATTGGCTTAATGATGGCATTATTCGGTTTATATGGATTTTCAGGTGCAGGTAAAATTATAAAATTACCATGGCGAAGAGAAATCCTTTTAGGTATCGGGATTATTTTTATTGCAAGAGGCCTCTTGTTAATCCCTGAAGTTCTTGTTGTTCTCAATCTGATTGACAGCGCCATACCTGTCGCTGCAAGATTCATCTATTTCTCTATCGGCGCATTATTGGTTGGCGGTATTTTCATAAAGGGGACTATAGGGCAATGGAATTCTCTTAAACAGGGAATTGAGTAAGTAACAGAGCGAATTTGGAGTCCAAGGCAATTTGATATATCCATGCTGGTTGATTTGATCCCCTAATTATCAAACACGCTCTTAGAGTTTTTTCACCGAGAACCGCTGGATTTGACCATGGGAATCGAGTATAGTTCAGTCAAAAAATGGATTGGTTATCATTTTTTGACTGAACTATAAATTGATAGCCTATAAACCATCAAATATGATCTTAAGTTCAGGGTTTGCAGAGGAAAAACCTCAGCAGATTCTTATGTATCAGATCGTCAATAATGAAACGCAAATTTTATGCCGGGAATTCAGGTTATATTTTAAGATACTCCCTTTTTAGCAGTTGCCTGAATTCCCGCCATGGTTTTTGATTTGTGCTGAAATTATTGAGAAAATTTTATTTGGTGCTTCACCTGCCTGGTGAAAACCACAATCAAGATTCCCCAATAATTTCAACACCCATTAAATTTTGCGCCGCAGATTCAGAGGATATATAGAAATTTTTAGAATATATTGATAGGCCCATGATAGAGACCATACTTGATAATGATCTGTATAAATTCACCATGCAGCAGGCTGTGTATCGGCTGTATCCCAAGGCCCGGGTTAGGTATAAGTTGACGAATCGGGGCGGCACCCCTTTTGCTCCAGGCTTTGCCGGCTTGCTTAAAGAGCGGGTGGCGAAGATGGCAGATTTAAGTTTGACCTGTGAAGAACGCGCGTGGCTTGAAAACACCTGCCCCTATTTTACAAAAGCGTACCTGGATTATCTGTTTTCATACCGTTATGACCCTGACGAGGTGGAGATCTCCCAGCAAAGGCATACGCTTTCTGTCAGGGTGAAAGGACCATGGCACCGGACCATTTTATGGGAAGTACCGCTGATGGCCGTGATTTCCGAAACCTATTTTGAGGTTACCAACCCTGAAACCTTATCCAGACAAGCCATTCGGGAGCGCAACCAGACCAAGGCACAAATGCTGTCCGATGCCGGCGTAAGTTTTATGGAATTTGGTACCCGGCGTCGATTTTCAACAGTCAACCACGCCCATTTTCTTGAGGATGTTCTGGCGCTGGATCACCACTCCATGGTCGGCACCTCCAATGTGAATTTTGCAAGAATTTACGGACTTGCTCCGTTGGGAACCCTGGCCCATGAATGGATCATGTTCCATTCAGCCCTGACCGGCTATGAAACGTCCAATGCAGCTGCCATGGATGCCTGGCTTAGGGTATATCCGGATGTGCTGGGCATTGCGCTGACCGATACCTATACTACGAAGTTTTTTTTAAAGGCCTTTACCAGAGACCGGGCCGGTAAGTTTTTCGGGGTCCGCCAGGATTCCGGTGACCCTGAAGCCTTTACCCGGAACATTATCAGTCATTACCGGGAAAAAGGTATTGATCCGGCGACTAAAGTCATCGTGTTTTCAGACGGCCTGGATGTGGAAAGGGCAATAAAAATCCATAAGTTCTGCCGGGGTATGGTAAAGGACTTATATGGTATCGGCACCAATCTGACCAATGATGTGGGTGTTGATCCGTTGAATATCGTGATCAAATTATCCTGGGCACAACCTGAACTCTTCATGGAAGGCCGGTCTACGGTTAAGTTGTCGGATGATCCGGGCAAACATACCGGTGATCCCGGGGAATTGCTACACTGCCGAAACGCCTTTGGCCTTTGATTTTTCCTGTGCTGTTCTGACCCGGTTGACCAGCAGGATCATCTCCTGGCAGTCCCTGCAAAAGCAGAGCTCCTGGGAAGATACGCCCGCAGATGTATCTATGAAGCGGACAGGGGATCAAAGAAAGAAGTGGTCAGCCCTCAACGGTGAATTCAGCCCTTGCGATTACCTGCCCGTTACTGTTGACAACGTCCACACGCCATGATCCCGCAAGCTCGGGTCTGTTCAGTTTCACATTGCTCCAGGTTCGGGTTCTGGGGTAGGGGGCGGGGAGAATGACCCGGCAGTACCTTTCGCCGTTCAGGTAATAAATATGGCTCAGACTTTGGGGGGGCTTATCGGTCAGGACGTTCATCCATGTCCAGACCACGGGTTTTGCACCGTTTTTCATGGAAAAATGGTTCCCCGCAGACAGATATTGCCTGTTTTTAACGCCGCGGCAGATAACCAGTTCGTGGATGGCCACATCGTTGGTGGGAACGGTTTCTGGAAGTGTCTCCATGGGTTCAGCCTGTGGTGGTACCTCTTTTGCCGGCAAAAGAGGGGGCGTTTCAGCCGGGAGTTTTTGGGACGGTGCTTCATTGGAAAGATCCGGTTTCCCAACATCAGTTAATGTGTCTTGAGCCATGGCCCCGGGATTTTTCAGGGAGGCGGTTTCAAATTTTTCCGGGATGGATGGGGGATCCGTCAGCACACGTTCGGGAATCATGTAGTAGATCATGATCATGATCATTCCCACCATGATGAATCCTGCCAGTGTGAAGACAAACCATGGGCGTTTTTGGGAAGCCCTTCAAGACCGAGGCTTAGCAAACGGGTCTTTGACCCGTATCCGTGCTTTCAGCACTTGACTTAAACCCACCGGCTTTAAGCCGGTGGTCGTTTAGTAACAACAAAATTTGTGAAAATTGGTTCTCATTTTCATGAGATTTCACTTCGATCCCCTAATTATCAAACACGCTCTAAGACAAGGGTCGGGATTTTTTTTTGAATACGACCTAAAAGTTGTATTCGGTATTTTGATTTTTTTATTTTATGGCATAATAAAAATATATTATAAAGCGTTTAAATATTTTGATCACGTATCAATATTGTGCTTACCAAAAATTCAAAGCAGCATGCAACATTTAGATACAAAAGAGTCGCGTTATGATAACAAAAGACAGTAATATGACGGAGTTCAATGCAGAAAAATTCCCTTTTTGGCTTTCCCGGTTTCTCATTGTTTGGGGATTGATTGGATTTTTGTTTATACCCACCGGTGCCCGGGCTGATCAGCCCCGTATGGTTTTGTCCAATGCGGTTGTGTGTGAACGCATTTCCAATTTCAAGCCGGTGAATCCAGCCGTTATTTTTTCCGTTTCCCAGGGAGAGGTTTTCTGCTTTTCCGAGTTTGATCCGGTGCATGAAAAAACAGCGATTTTTCATAACTGGTATAAGAAAGAGAAGCTTATTTTTTCCATGCGCCTTATCCTTTCCGTGCCCAAATGGTCCTCCTTTTCAAGGGTTCAGATGCGCGATGCGGATAAAGGGCCCTGGCGGGTGGAGATCTGTGACGAAAACAATAATATTTTAAAAATTTTAAGGTTCAGCATGTCTGATTGATGCCCATGGAACAACTCTCTTTATTATTTTCCGGGTGGCGGTGGCAGGATATTCTGGATATCGTTTTCAACGCCTATATTTTATTTCGCTTGTATGTATTGTTCCGGGGGAGCAATATCCTGCGTGTTCTCATGGCTGTGGTGGTGATGTGGATCATCGGCCGCAGCGCCAACGCCATGGGGCTGGTCATTACTAACTGGGTCATGCAGGGGGTGATCACCGTGGCGACCTTTATTATCATTATTGTATTCAGAAATGAAATATCAGGGGTGGTCAGAACACGCAGTCTCAAATTTTTTCTATGGGAAATTCCAAGAACACAGAACAATACACCGGTGCGCATCATCACTGATGCTGTGGTACAATTGGCCGGATCAAAAATTGGCGCATTGATCGTGATGCCGCTTAAAACAGGGGTGGACAGTATCATCGCCTCCGGGGTGGAGATGAATGCGTCACTGTCCAGGGAACTGCTGGTCAATATTTTCTGGAACGGTGCACCGCTTCATGATGGTGCTGCTGTCATCCAGGGAAGAAAGATTACCCGGGCCGGAACAATTCTGCCCTTGTCCCAGAATCGGCATCTGGCTTCGAAATACGGTACCCGTCACAGGGCTGCCCTGGGGCTTACCGAACAAAGTGATGCTCTGGTCATTGTTGTCTCTGAGGAGCGTGGAAAAGTCTCCCTTGTAAAAGACAACCGGATTTATGAGGTCAAGGATCCTGACAAGATTGAAACGTTAATAAAGCAATATACCGGCGGGCTTGAGCCGGTAAAGGGAATACGCCGCCAAACCCGGGAATTGCTTGCGGCAGCCATGGTCTGTCTTTTATGTACCACCGGCCTGTGGCTGAGCTTTTCAAGGGGCATGGAAACACTGGGCAGTTATGATGTGCCCATTGAGTTCATGAATCCTGACAAAAAAATGAATATTATTGATGCCTCTGCTTCAAGTTCCAAGCTGTTAATCAGCGGTGCACGGCCTCTGGTCAACGCTTTGACCCTGGACCAGATGAGCATCAAGATTTCCCTTGACGGAACAGTTGTAGGGAAAAATAAACTGGCCATTACCAGGCAGAATGTCCAGTTGCCACCAGGCATCGGCCTGAAAAACATTGAACCGGATCAGGTGGAAGTGACCCTGGATACCATGGCGAAAAAGCAAGTACCGGTACAGGCCGATTTTTCCGGAAAACTGCCCGACGGCCTTATTATGACAAGTCTGAGCGTTATTCCTGAAACGGTCACGATCACAGGTGGCGAACTTGCACTGGACACCTTAACCACAGTGTTTACAAAAAAAATCCCCCTTGAAAATTTAACAACCTCAGGCTTTGTTAATGTGGCACTGGTCATGCGCCCTGCCACTTTGCGGCCCCATGAGAAGCATAAAAAGGTACAGATCCGATATACCATTGCCCGAAGAAAGGGCAAAAGTTAACGCGCGGCAGGCTCTTAAGTCGCCATCAAGGCACGCCAATGAACTCATATTAGGTATGTCTGTCCGTTGGCGTAACGCCCAGAGCGGCTTAAAGACAAGCAGATCGGTGATTTTATTTTGGCCATGGGCCTTAGCGCAGGGCTTTCATTTCCCCCATATACCCGCGTAATTTTTTGCCCACAACCTCCACAGGGTGGTTCCGGATGGCATCGTTGACCTGGATCAGGCGGATGTTGTCCACGCTGTTGTCTTCAAGTGCCAGGCCTTTGCCGATCACATCGGTATCAAGGCCTGCCATGAAATCTTTAAGCAGGGGAACGGCGGTATGAGCAAACAGATAACAACCGTATTCCGCAGTATCTGAAATCACCACGTTCATCTCATACAGTTTTTTCCTGGCAATGAGGTTGGAGATCAGGGGCACCTCATGCAGGGATTCATAATAAGCGGATTCCGCGATAATACCGGCTGACACCATGGTATCAAAGGCTAACTCTACGCCCGCCTTAATCATGGCCACCATGAGAATGCCGTTGTCAAAATATTCCTGCTCCGGAATGTCTGCCTCCTGGGAAGTTGATTTTTCAAACGCCGTGTCCTGGGTCTGATCCCGCCATTTAAGCAGGTTGGCGTCATCATTGGCCCAGTCTTCCATCATGGTCTTTGAAAAATAACCTGTCATGATGTCGTCCATATGTTTGTTGTACAAAGGTGCCCAGAGCTCCTTGAGCTGTTCGCTTAATTCAAAGGCCTTGATTTTGGCTGGATTGGACAGCCTGTCCATCATGTTGGTGACACCACCGTGTTTCAGGGCTTCGGTCACGGTTTCCCAGCCATACTGGACCAGTTTGGATGCGTATCCTTCATCCATACCGTTCTCAATCATCTTGTCATAGCACAGCAGCGCGCCTGTCTGCAGCACCCCGCATAAAATGGTCTGCTCGCCCATGAGATCTGATTTCACTTCTGCCACAAATGAAGACTGCAACACACCAGCCTTATGGCCGCCTGTGCCGGCCGCATAGGCTTTGGCAAGTTCAAGACCCTCTTTTCTGGGATCGTTTTCCCGGTGCACGGCAATCAGGGTGGGTACGCCAAAACCTCTTTTGTACTCTTCCCTCACTTCGGTTCCCGGGGATTTGGGGGCCACCATGATAACGGTGAGGTCTTCTCTGATCTGCATGCCTTCTTCAACAATATTGAACCCGTGGGAATAGGAAAGGCAGGCATTTTTTTTCATCAAAGGCATGACAGATGCAATCACATTGGTGTGCTGTTTGTCCGGGGTCAGGTTGATGACCAAGTCTGCTGTGGGCAGCATCTGTTCATAGGAACCTACGGCAAAGCCGTTCTCCGTGGCATTTTTCCAGGACTGACGTTTCCCGGAAATGGCGGCTTCCCTTAATGCATAGGACACATCCAGACCGCTGTCCCTTAAATTTAAACCCTGGTGCAAGCCCTGGGATCCGCATCCCACAATTACAATTTTTTTCCCCTTGAGTGCCTCAACCCCGTTAAATTCCGAAGGGTCCATGAAGCGGCATTGGGACAGTTCTTCAAGTTGCAGCCGTAATGGCAGGGTGTTAAAATAGTTGGTACCCATATTTTACCTCCTTTGTGTGTGAATAAAATGGCTTAAAATCCGGCGTATCTGTAGCAGATTTAATTGTGATCACGGGACTTACTCCGTAAACTTGATCAGTTCCCGGCAAAAATCATCAATCTTCTGGACCAGAACCTGTTCATCCTCACTGGTGGGAGCACCTTGCCATTCGTAAAAATCAAACAGATCCCAGCCGGATTTTTCAATTTTGGATTCAAAATCCCGCTGGGCTCCCCCGACCCATCCATAGGAGCCGTACCTGAACACCTTTTTATTGGTTACCTTTTTTACAAGCAGCTCCTCAATTACATGGGACATGGGCGGAAAGACCTTGTACTCGTAAGTGGGCATGCCGAAAATAAGTCCGGCCGATTTCCAGGCGTTGGCCAGGATATAGCCGATGTCATCCCCCGGGGCCTGGTAAAGATGCACTGGGATCTTGTGTTTTCTTATGGTCTCGACCACAAGGTTCTGCATGGATTTTGTATTGCCGTACATGCTGGAGCAAACCAAGGTAATCTCCCGTTCTGCCGGCCCCTTGCTGTACTCTGCATAGCGTTTGTAATGGTCGATGATCACACCGGGGTTCTCCCGCCAGATAATGCCGTGGGAAGGGCAGATGATCTTGATATCCAGTCCGGACAGTTTGGTCAGCCCCTTGAGTACAAATCCGGAAAATGCGGAAACAATATTAGCGTAATAGCGCAATGCCTCATTTTCAAGAAAAACATGTTTTTCTTCGGAGAGCTGGTCGTCAAAAATGGTGTCGCCCTCTACTTTTCCGTAGGAGCCAAAGGCATCGCAGGCAAACAGGATTTTGCGTTTTGTTTCATAGGTCATCATGGTTTCGGGCCAGTGGATGTTGGGCGTTTCAAAAAACTGAAGCGCGTAGTCCCCAACCTTCAGAGTCATACCGTCCGTGATGGCAACGGCGCGGTCCGTGGGCACCCCGCCAAATGCTTCAAGCAGGGGAACCGCCTTTTTGGTACAATAAATCACGCCTTTGGTATTTTTTTTACAAAAATCCCGAAGCCAGCTGGAATGGTCCGGCTCCATATGGTTTATCACGATGATATCAATGTCCTCCACAGCCAAAAAGACCTCTTCCATTTTTTCGGTAATGGCTTTGGGAAAATCCATGATGTCCTGGGTCAGATCAATGAGAACGTTTTTTTCACCCTTGATCAGATACGCGTTTATGGAAATGCCGTGGGGGATAGGCCAAATTCCCTCAAAAAGGTAATTCTCGTCTTCAATGTTAACCCCAAGTCGGTAAATATCATCTACTATTTTTTGAAATTTCATCTTGCAATTCTCCTTGCATCAGTTTGCTTTTTAAGCCCTTGTTTAAACTGCCATGTTCAATTGGTAAAATCAATCCTCAACCCACACAGGAATTCTAATTTTACTCTCAGATCCTCTTTGATCATTGATGAATCGGGTGCAATCCCATGAAAATGGCCCCAATCCCCCCCAAAAAAAAAAATTTTATATAAATCGTTCTGAATATGACAGAAGTGCTGTCAAACGTAGGAACTCACGCCTATTCCTTTGGCAAGCATCAGGTAATGGGCACCTTCTTTTTCCCTGCCCCGTTTCATGCATCCGTTGGCATAAATTTGGCACTTTTCTTTAAATACGTTCAAAGCGGCCTGTTCCTGTTCCCAGGAAAGGACATTGGACTTAATCAAATTCAGGATGGACTGAATCCGATATTTATCCTGGGAGTGGGCGGCAGACAGTTGATCCCCATGCCCCCCGGTTTTCACCGTTAAAGGGGTATCAATCAGATACACGGCCGTGTCATGGGAAATACGCAGCCACAGGTCATAATCCTCGCATACGGGGAAAGCCTCGTTAAACATCCCCTTCTGGTCAAAAAGTTGTTTTTTGATCATCACAGCCGAAGGGCTGATCAGACACAGTTTTAACGAGGGTTCAAAGATCATGCCCGACGGTTTCTTATGTTTTTTCCTTGGATTGACCCGCCTGCCCTTTCTGATCCAGACCTCTTCGGTCTGGCAGATCATTGCACCGGGGTTGGATTTAAAAAAAGCCATCTGGCAGGACAGTTTATTCTTTTCCCAGGTATCATCGGAATCCAGCAAGGCAATAAAGTCACCCCGGCTTTTTTTAATCCCAAGGTTCCGGGCCGCACTCACCCCTTTGTTTTCCTGAACCAGAACCCGGATTTTATCTGCATACCCAGCCAGCAGATCCTGGGTTTTATCTGTTGACCCATCATCCACGACAATGATCTCTTTGGGCTGGTAATCCTGGGCAAGGACTGAATCAACCGCCCGTCCCAGGGAATACGCCCGGTTAAATGTGGGAATGATGACACTGACGGTATTCTTGTTTTGCGCGATCATGGTAAAAAAGTAATCCCTCAAAGGAGAGATGACAAGTAAATAAGCTTCATTCGGCGCTGATTAAAAAAAACAAGAAAAAAAGTTGTAAACATACCTTTTTTTTGATAGAGCATGGTAGTTTTTTGTAATCTATGGGTAATCTGTCCATAACGATTATATGTGGAAAACGTTGACAGGCAGGTTTAGGTCTCTTAACCACATGTCCAAATTTTAATCCGGTTTAAGACCGAGGATGAGGAGATTATGGCAAAAGGAAAAACCATCACACACATTATTAACACTGACTGGTGTAAAGGGTGCGGTATTTGTGTTCATTTCTGCCCCAAAACGGTTCTGGAAATGGACGCCAGTGAAAAAGCTGAGGCTGTCCGCCCCGAAGACTGCATTGGATGCAAACTTTGCGAACTTCGGTGCCCTGATCTGGCAATTCAAATTTTAATTGAGAAAAAAGGGGAATAAATAATGACTAAGAATATCCAATTTATTCCAGGAAGCGATGCTTGCATTGAAGGCGCCCTTTATGCAGGGTGTGATTTTTTTGCAGGTTATCCGATCACTCCGTCTTCAGAAGTTGCAGAAGGTATGTCTGCTGCGCTTCCCAAAAGAGGAGCCAAATTTATCCAGATGGAAGACGAAATCGCTTCCATGGCATGCATCATAGGTGCAGCCCTTTCTGGAAGAAAGGTTATGACCGCAACTTCCGGTCCGGGATTCTCCCTGAAACAGGAAGGTATCGGATACGCCTGTATGGCAGAACTTCCCTGTGTTATTGTCAATGTTCAGAGAGGCGGGCCGTCCACAGGTAACCCCACCCATGTAAGTCAGGGCGACACAATGCAGGCCAGATGGGGTACCCACGGGGATCACAGCATTATTGCCATGACAGCGTCCAACCTCCAGGATGTATTTACAACAACGGTTGAAGCGTTTAATCTTGCTGAACTCTACCGGACACCGGTCGTTCTGATGTTTGATGAGGCCACCCAGCACTTGAGAGAAAAAGTGGTCATTCCCGAACCTGGCGAGATTGAAGTTATTGATAGAATCAGAACCACGATTCCCGTAGGTGAAAAATACTATCCCTATCTTACCGATGAAAACGGGCAGCGCCCCATGTCTGATTTTGGTGCAGGCCACCGTTACAACGTCACCGGCCTTCATCATAACATTTCAGGATTTCCCGATGTAAGCCCTGACAATGTTAACGCCCTGATCCACCACCTGGTAGATAAAATTGAAGCCAAAGCCAACGAGATTGCCAGGTACAAAAAATATTACATGGATGATGCTGAATATGTCATCATTGCCTATGGCACAACAACCAGATCCGCCCTCCAGGCTGCCGAAGACTATCGGAATCAGTTAGGGGTCAAGGTTGGCGTTTTTGAACTCCAGACGGTCTGGCCCTTTGCAGACGACATTATAGAAGAAGTATGCGGCATGGCCAAGGCCGTGATAGTCGCTGAAATGAATATGGGCCAGATTGTGCGCGAGGTAAAACGTGTTGCACCTGACCGTGACAGGGTGTTCCTGTCCAACCGGGCAAACAACGAAATAATCAAGCCCAGTGACATCAAAGCGTGTTTGAGAATGATCACAGGAAAGGGGGTATAGCATGAGCGAATTTGATATCAAAAAATATATCCGGGCCAACAATTTCCCCCAGATGTGGTGTCCGGGCTGTGGGCATGGCATTATCATGGGCGCACTGCTCAGGGCAATTGGTGATCTGGGATTGGAAAACGACGAGGTTGCCATAGTTTCAGGTATCGGGTGTTCTTCAAGAATAGCCGGGTATCTGGATTTCAACACGGCGCATACCATGCACGGAAGAGCACTTCCCACCGCCACAGGCGTTAAGCTTGGCAACCCAAATCTTAAAGTTATTGTTCCTTTTGGCGACGGCGACTCCACAGCCATCGGCGGCAATCACTTTATCCATTCCTGCAGAAGAAATATCGATATTACAGCCATCATCATGAACAACCGGATTTACGGCATGACCGGCGGACAGTATTCACCCATGTCCGGTAAGGGCGTAAAAGCAAGTACCGCCCCTTATGGCGTCCCTGATCCTGCCTTTGATCTGGTGGAACTGGCTAAAGCCGCAGGCGCCTCTTTTGTGGCAAGATCCACTGTCTACCATGCCAGGGAAGCCCAGGGTTTCATCAAAAAGGCCATTGCACATAAAGGCTTTTCAGTGGTTGAAATTGCGACCACATGCCCCATCCAGTTCGGAAGGAAAAACAAGTCAGGTGATGCGCCCCAGATGGTGGAATGGTTCAAGGACAATACAGTAAAAATGGGTTCCAAAAAACTGGAAGAAAATCCCGGTCTGATTCAACGGGGTATTTTCCTGGATGAAGAAAGACCCGAATACTGCGAAGCTTACCAAGAACTCGTCATTGACAAGGTAATGAAGAAAGGATAGGCATAATGGAATCAACAGGAATTGTTTTTACAGCTTCTGGCGGACAAGGGGTCATCACTACGGCCATTATCCTTGCCAGATCAGCTACAATCTTTGAGGGAAAGAATGCAATTCAGTCCCAGAGCTACGGCGCTGCTGCCCGTGGCGGCGCTACCCGTGCCGACATTTTAATTTCAGAAGGCAATCTTTATTACCCCAAAGTCGAATCGGCTGATGTTCTTGTCGCCCTGATGCAGGAAGGTTATGATAAATATGCCAACGTGATTCGTCCTGGTGGTCTCATGATTGTTGACCCAAGGTATGTGACACCTGGCAATATTAATGCCAAAATTGTACCGTTACCCATGTATGACACCGTTGTTAAAGAAATTGGAAAACCGATTGTTTACAGTGTCTGTGTACTTGGGGGGCTGATCGGTATGACAGGCATCTGTAAACCCGAATCAGCGATCAATGTTATCAAGGATGCCATGCCACCCGCTTTCTTTGATATGAACAAGAAGGCGCTTGAACTCGGCATTGCTCTTGGAAAAGATGCTGCTTAATATCATTCGGATAGAGGGCTGACACCCAATTAGGCAAACGACTCTATTAGATTTAGAAAAAAAGCCGATCACACCCAAAGGTGTGATCGGCTTTTTTTATATTTTCCAAAACAGTCGCTTATTTTCGTTGAAACCAAAGAAATATTGCCATGGGATTTACCGTATCATAATAAATCAGGGTGGATTTATCCCTGGCTGTCTGTACCTTAATGGTAAAGGCATCATCGTTTTCCATGCGTAATGGTGCGTTATCCGGAAAATAGATATCGGAATAATATTCCGGATCATAGGGCGATAACACAATCTGTTTGGGTGTATTGATCGCACTGACATGGCAGGGGATGAAAAATTCATAACAAACGGTGTCATGATCAAGCCATGCATTAAACTCTTTGATAAATTTTACCTGAAAGGGCCTGCCATCTATTCTGACATGGATGTAATAATTGTACGGGGCAATATAACCAAAGGCCTTTTCCTTAATCACTGCAACTTCCCTGGCATCCAGAGTCTGGTTATGGTCTGAGTCAAAATCCTCACTGATCATGACGGAAAACATCTCGTCAAAGGTCCAGTGCACCCTGAAACCTGCCAGTCCCTTATCATCAAAAACAAAATCGGTGCGTTGGGAAATGAACACATGGGGATGGGGTCTCCCGGGAAGGGGGATCAGAACAATTAAGGTAACGAGCAATAGCCGAAAATGCCAATTGGGGTGGGGCAAGTGAATTTCTAACCGCTCCCTTTTCAAATAACAAAATTCCGGCATGTGTTCACATGCCGGAATTTAATACATACAGATCCTAACTCCCATGATCAGAATTAAATCTCCCAGAGCTGCGCCGGATTTTCGCCTCGGTAGGTTGGGCTGAGCGCAGAGAAACCCAACATGTATAAATTCATAGAGGCCATCAACTGTAACGGACACATATATCGAATATGCGTCCATTGGCGTGCCTTGATGGTGACTTAAAATCCGGCGCAGCTTTGGGAGCTTTAATTCTGATCATGGGCCTTACAGCCCTGAGAGCGTGTGTGATAATTGATGAATCGGCTGCAATCCCATGAAAATGGCTCCAATTCCCCCAAATTTTATGTCAATAATCCCGCTATTAACAGAAAATTTGTGAAAATTGGTTCTCATTTTCATGGGATTTCGCTTCGATCTCCTAATTATCAAACACGCTCTGAGACCGGGAGGTTTTATTTTGATCTTGTGCCTAAGAGGCTTTGGTGACTTTTCCCGCCTTAATGCAGGAGGTGCATACATCAATTTTCCTAACACAACCTGGTTTAATCACCGCACGAACTCTTTGAAGATTGGGATTGAAACGCCTTTTATTGAGATTGTGAGCATGGCTGACATTGTTGCCGACCATGGGTTTTTTTCCACAAAGTGCACATTCTTTTGACATAATTTATACTCCTAGTAAAATCGCTCTATCCAAATCAAATCCAAAAAGAGATACAACAGACTAAAATAAAAGTAAAGACTTTTTATTGTTTCTGTAAAAGGTTAAAACCCCCGCCTTTCAGGCGGGTAGCATTCTGGTAGCAGTTGTCTTATAATGCACTGCTATGGATTATCGGCATGGCAGCCACACAAAATACAGGATTGAATATCACTTCGTGTGGGTAAAAAA
>PDTI01000036.1:17074-27752 GCA_002747145.1 Desulfobacter postgatei | reverse complement strand
TCAACCAGAAATGACTTAGGTCGACGATGTCGGGATACGTTCACAAGTTTGAAAAAAACATGTCGCAAGCTCAAAGTCTCTTTTTGGGATTATATTAAAAATCGATTATCCGGCTTGAATGAAATTCCTTTTCTGGGTGATCTCATCATCAACAAAGCTCTCGATTTGGCTGTTTAACTGTAACTGAATTTGGTTGACCTTTGTCTTTTTACCCGGACTTATTGAGAAGTTACTGCTGTCCCAGGCAACTCACCCTGAATTCTCTTAGTTTCTGATCCCTGAAATTAAAAATTTTTATTATTTGATAATTACGGAAAGAGATTTTAACTTTGTAACAAGACACAAAAATAAATCAAAGTAGTTAAGGAGGAAAATATAAATGAGCAATTGTATCCCCAAGTTATTCGGACTAAGTACATGCAGCCATTGCAGGGCCTGCAGAAAACTGTTAGACAGACACAATATTGATTATGAATACATACAGGTTGACGATTTTAAAGGGGATGAGCGCCAGGAAGTTATCAAGGAAATCAAAAGATTGAACCCAAGGTGTTCTTTTCCCACGATTGCAATCAATGAAGAGATCATAATTGTCGGAAACAAACAAAACGATATAAAAAAAGCATTGGGAATAACTGAATGAACTTAGAACAGTTTTATAAGACACTGAAAAAATCACAGGAAAAAAAAGGGGCTTATTTTAACAAGGATGAGGATCTGGTATTTGAATTGCTGGAAAGCCTGCTACTCAATAAGAAAAGATACGGGTATATGGCCTGTCCCTGCCGTCTGGCCAGCGGAGACAGTGAGTATGACAAGGACATTATCTGTCCCTGCGCGTACCGTGAACCCGATATGAAGGAATTTGGAACCTGTTATTGCGGGCTTTATGTTTCGGAAAAAGTCAACTGCCTTGAAATGATTCCTGAATATGTCCCGGAAAGAAGGCCCCCAGAAAAGATCGTTTAGCGGCTCTGGCCCATGGTCAGAATTCAATCTGCCAAAGATGCGCCGGATTTTAAATCGCCCTCAAGGCAGGACAATGGACGCGTATTTGATCTATGTCTCCATTGGCGTAACGCCGGGGGGAGCTTAAAAGACAAGCAGATGGGTGATTTTATTTTGACCATGGGCCTTATTTCTTCCATTGCGCCTTAAACGTTCGGAGATCCTTATATTTCAATCACTAATCCAACCGGGCAGTGATCAGAGCCAAAGATTTCATTGTCAATAAATGCGTCTTTGACAACACCATTTTCAATGAGATCACGGGTGACAAAAAAGTAGTCAATACGCCACCCTGCATTATTTTTTCTTGCATTAAAGCGATAGGACCACCACGAATATTTCACAACTTCCGGGTAAAAATGACGGAACGTGTCCACATAGCCCATATCCACCATTTTATCCAGTATATCTCGCTCAATCCGCAAGAATCCGGACCGTTTTGAGTTAGGACCAGGATTTTTCAAATCAATTTCGTTATGGGCTGTATTAAAGTCACCGGTGACGATGATTGATTTTCCTTGCTCCCTTAATTCTTGAGCATAATCAAGAAACCAGTCATAAAATGCTAATTTATAGGCAAGTCTTTCATCGCTCATCTGGCCGTTGGGAAAATAGATGTTAAACAAAACAAACGCTTCAAAATCCATTCTTATTATCCGGCCTTCACCGTCATATTCGGGCATTCCAAACTGTGTAGTCACAGCATCCGGAACGAGTCGCGTGTAGGAGACCACACCGGAATAGCCCTTTTTAACAGTTGAATAATTCCAGAAACTTTCATAGTCACCAAACTGAATCATCTGATCACTGCGTTGATTCTCTTGAAGCTTTGTCTCCTGGAGCATAAGAATATCAGGGTCCATGCCGGTTACGGAATCAAAAAAGTCCTTTTTCAAAACAGCTCGAAGCCCGTTCACATTCCATGAAATCAATTTTACATGACCGTTCAAATCAACTTGTTCTCAAAGGCGTAATGCTTGGCAAATTCAATTTCCTCTGCCATGGTATTTAATTTACCATCCAGCTTTTCTTCAATAATTTTATTGAGAATCGTAGTATAAACCGGTCCGGGCTTTATACCCAGGGCTTTAATATCTTTTCCTCCCATTAAAGGTTTAATCTTTCGCTGGTGTGTATAAAAATGGGAGATCGCTTGGCGCACCGGTTCATTTTTAGTCAATGCCAGCATAAACAAAAGGCATTCGGTTTTAAAATGGATCAGCCACCAGTACATCTGCTGATTTGAGACCGGATAGTTTTTCTCAATAAGCCGGAGCCTTTTTGCTGCCTTGATACGCTGTCTGAGCAGTAATTCCCTTTCCTTTAAGGGGAACATCAACCGGTCCGCGATCTGGGTACTCACTGTAAAGGAGTGCCCGTGGAGCCATGCCATGAAGTAGACCGACCATCTTGGATAATCATCATCTGCGTACAAAAGATCATGCCATGCCAGGGTTTTACCTACGGATTCAAACAGAGCACGGGTGGTATCAGTGAATCTTAGATCATGATGGATCACCCTGTCCAGGCCGTAATCCGCCATGGTCTGCACCGCGGGCACAGGATTGTCTTCGCCGAAAATCTGTTTAAGTTCCGAAAGTACCCGCAGTCCGCTTAAATGTTTGACGGCACCGACATGCAAGGCATTTTTGATAAGCTTGGAAGTTACTTTTCCAATTCTGAATCCAAACCGGTTGGAGAATTTGATGGCTCTGAAAATCCGGGTGGGGTCTTCAATAAAGCTTAAATTATGGATAATCCGGACGATTTTATCTTTAACATCCCTGACACCGCCAAAATAGTCGATGAGTGTGCCAAAGGTGTCCGTGTTCAGGGAAATGGCCAGGGTGTTGATTGTAAAATCCCTTCTGGCAAGATCCCGCTTGATGGAAGAGTTCTCCACCTCCGGCAGTGCAGCAGGGGTTGCATAATATTCAAGCCGGGCTGAGGCCACGTCAACCTTAAACCCATCCTCAAAAATAATGACTGCGGTGTTAAATTTGCGGTGTTGGTGGGATCTGCAATCATGCATTGACGCAAAATAACGGGCAAAGCCAATGCCGTCTCCCTCCACCACCACATCCACATCTTCAATGGGTTGCTCCAGCATCAGGTCCCGGACAAACCCGCCCACAACAAAGACCTCCACACCAAGGGTGTCTCCGGCATTGCCAATATCGCAAAGCAATGTGAGTATACGTTCGTCCAAACGGCTTTTCAAAAGATTACCCACATATTTTTTCCGGGGCTTCAGGCCGGACACTTCTGTTTTCTCGCTTCGGACAACCTCCCGGTTATGTTCCACCAGAAAATTTAAAAGGTCGGTACGTGTAATAACGCCGGAAAGTATCCGGTTTTCTATTACCGGAATGACCCGCTTTTTTAAATCAATAATTTTTTGTTCAATTTCAGCCATATCACAGGACAGACTTACACTTGAGTCATCAGGTCGAAAATAATGGATAACAGGCTGATCCCCAAGTTTATGATATACTGTCTTTTCGGCTATATCACGGGTGATATAGCCTAAATATTCATGGGTGTTTGCGTCAAGGACAAGCAGGGTGTTCACATTGTAGCGGGTCATCTTTTGGGCGGCATCCAGACACGATTCATCGACGCTGATGGTGATGGCCGGGCTGGACATTAATTTTTTGGCCACACGGACCTGTCCGATCTGCTGTTCGATAAGCTCGATTAAACGCATTTCAACCTGGGGAAGTGTCTGGTTTTCCACCTTGGCAGATGCCGCATACAGGTGGCCTTCCCCACCCAGGGGACTCAGTATTTTACCCACATCCAGTTCATACAGGCGGTTTTGGGCAATGACATGCACCTTGGATCCCATGAGCACTAGCGCGAAAAAACAGTCCAGATTTTCCATTCTGACAATTTTCTGCACAATGGAGGCAAGATCCGGAATGTAATGGGATGCAGCAATGGCGGATAGATGGACCTGAATGCCTTTAACGGCAATGGTTGTCATTTCATTAATCAATTCATTGAGCCAGGTGACCTGTTCGGTCTTCATCTCCTTGACTACAAGGCTTGAAATGGTGGACAGACACGCGCCACAGGAGATCAGAAAGCCTGCCTGTTCAAAATCGGCCCGGGTGGTAGAGGTGTAGGTAAAACTGCCGGTATCTTCGTAAATTCCAAGGGCCATCACCGTGGCTTCATCACTGCTGATATTGATTTTTTTTTCGCGAAGAAGTTCACACATGATGGTGGTGGTGGCCCCATAGGGCTTTGACAGGGTATTACTGCCTTTGATTTCGTCAGGAAAACAGGGGTGGTGATCGTAAATGTCAATGATAAGATCCGGTTTTTCCCAAAGCGGTTCAATACCGGACAAGCGGCTTTTCTGCCGGGTGTTAACAATAACCAGCCGTTGGGTTCCGGAAAAGTCAATGCTGGCAGGGTTTGCCATATTAAACAGATATCCCATGGAGTGAATGAAAAAATCCCTGAGGTTTTTTTCCTGGGATTCGGGGAAAATAATCACACTTTCCGGGTACAGCTTTTGTGCGGCAAGCATGGTCCCAATGGCATCAAAATCAGAATTTACATGGCTGGTTATGACTGTTTTGGGGGAAATTTCCTGTTTTTTTTGCGGCACTGAATAACTCCTGTTGAAATGCAGTTTGCAAATTTATATAGTATATATCTGTCAAATTTACAATATTCTGACAATCCCTGGATTTACATTGCAAAATAATGGTCGGCACTGAACGGCCACTATCATTAATTATTAAAGATATGAAGGAATGATCATGGCAGTCATTTTTGAGTGGAAGGGAAAGAACCCCAAAGGCAGAAAAATTAAGGGGGAGATGGAAGCTGAGACACCGGAACAGGTCAGAACCTCTCTGGAACGCCGCAAAATAACCCCGATAAGAGTCAGGAAAAAACCCAAAGACCTGTTTGAGAACATCTCCTTTCTACAGCCTAAGGTAAAGGATAGCGACGTCATCATTTTTGCACGACAGTTTTCCACCATGATTGATGCGGGGTTACCCCTTCTGCAATGCCTGGAGATTTTGTATTCTCAGCAGGAAAATCCCACATTTAAAAAGCAGCTTAAGCATATTAAAGAGTCTGTTGAATCCGGAGAGACCTTTGCCGATGCACTGAAAAAATACCCCAAAACCTTTAACGAACTTTTCATTAACATGATCTCCGCCGGGGAGGTTGGCGGTATCCTTGATGTCATTTTACAGCGTTTATCAGCCTATGCCGAAAAAATGGCAAAACTCAAAAAGCAGGTCAAAGGCGCCATGACCTATCCGGGGATTACCTTGGGTGTGGCGGTTATCGTGGTGGGCGTTATCCTTGTTTTTGTTATACCAGTATTTGAAAAAATGTTTACCGACATGGGGTCGGCACTGCCTGCCCCCACCCAGATGGTTGTAGCGCTAAGTAATTTTGTGATGGGACAAATAGTATGGATGATCCTGGGATTGATTGGTGCCGTTTCCCTTTTCAGACTAACGTATAAATCAAAAAAGGGGCGAATTTTTTTTGATGATCTGTTTTTACGTCTGCCTGTGGTGGGCATTTTGATCCGAAAGGTGGCCGTGGCAAAGTTTACCCGCACCACAGCGACCATGATTTCGTCCGGGGTATCTATTCTTGAAGCCCTGGACATTGTGGGGAAAACCGCGGGCAATAAAATCATTGAATTTGCCATATCAGATGTCAAGGCAGGCATTTCAGAAGGCCGGTCCATGGCAGATCCTTTGCTGGAGAGCGGGGTGTTTCCATCCATGGTCTGCTCAATGATCTCAGTGGGTGAATCCACAGGTGCCTTGGATGTCATGATGACTAAAATCGCAGATTTTTATGATGATGAAGTAGACCAGGCCGTAAAAAACCTGACAGACATGATTGAGCCTTTCATGCTTGTATTTTTAGGTATTGTGGTCGGCGGTCTGGTTATTGCCATGTATCTGCCGATTTTCTCAATGGCCAGTGCAATTGGATAACCCGGATTTTTTAGGCCAACGGACCAGGGAACTGTTCACTCAGATCAAGTGGGTTGTTCTTTCCAGGGCTGTATTTGCCCTGGTGCTGATATGTTCCACCCTCTTTTTTTCCGATACCGGCCTGACCGGACAAAAGAATCAATCCTTTTGGTCCCTTTACAAAATTTCCGGCATCATTCTTGGTCTGTCTTTAATTTATTTTGCCTGGCTTTTCCAAAAAAAATACCTGCATCTTCTTGCATATACCCAGGTTCTTATTGATACGTTTATCGTCACAGCCATTGTTTTTGTCACTGGGTGCTACCATAGTATTTTCACATTTTTATATATTTTGGTGATTATCTATGCCGCCATGCTGCTGCTTGCCCAGGGAAGCTTTTCAGTGGCTTTGGCATCAAGTATTCAATATGGATGTCTCATTGAGCTTGAGTATCTTAAAATCATTACCCCTTGCTCGGAAAACCAAACCCTTGCCCTGGTGGTGGACCAGCATCATGTCCTGTACCGGATGGTGATCACCATCTCAGCTTGTTTTGCAACGGCAGCGTTGAGCGGAATTCTGGCTTTGCAGCTTAAAACAGCCAGAAAAGATCTTAAAATTGCCCAGGAACATTTAAAGCGTGTGGAAAAAATGGCGGCAGTGGATGAAATCGTTTCAGGCATTGCCCATGAGGTTAAAAACCCTTTGGCGTCTTTGTCAGGCGCCATACAGATGTTAAGAGAAGAGATGGCGCCAACAGGGGAAAATGACAAACTGATGCAGATTGTTTTAAGGGAAACAGATCGCCTCAGACAGATCGCCACCGATATCCGGCTGATTTCAAAGCCCTGCCGGAACAACGCAGAATGGATTGACCTTTCTACGGCAATTGATGATATAAAAATCCTGTTTGACAACACACCGGACTGGCATGGCAGAATCAATATGGTTACCCGGCTTGAAAAGAATCTGCATGTGTATATGGATATGGTACATCTACACCAGATTTTATGGAATCTGATAAAAAATGCAGCGGAATCCATTGAAGAGAAAGGAAAAATTACAATTTCTTCCTATTCGTCCAGACACAGACGCATTTATCTGACCATTGAGGATACAGGTATAGGTATTGACAAAAAAAAGGCCTCCCATATTTTTGACCCATTTTTCACCACTAAAAGTGATGGAACAGGACTTGGGCTTTCAATTATTCACAGAATTGTTGACACCTATGACGGTATGATTGACTTTGAATCCATTCCCGGGAAAGGCACAGTTTTCACGCTGATTTTTCAAAACTTCCTTTCCTAGACAAGGATACCGTGATCTTATGGCGTCAAAAAACAGATTTGACATATCGGATCAGTTATAATAGAGAATATTTCTTTTAATTTTGTATGTTGATAATTTAAAATTTGGATGGGAACAGTGCTTTATACCTGGAGTTTTTTCATTGCCTCGGCAATATTCCTCATTGGAATCATTTACAGGATCATTGGATTTTTCCGGTTAAACATTGGACCGGACCGGGCCGAATTCACTACGGCAGACCGCGTGAAAGTTTTTTTGTTGGGCTCGTTGGGCATCCTGGTTTCACCCGTCCGGATTTTCCGTCTTTTTAAGGCAATTATTCTGGATGTTGTACTTCAATTGCCGCTGATGCATCAGGATCGTCTGAAGTGGATGATGCACATCTGTATTTACTGGGGATTTGCAGGGTTGTTTTTTTTCCATGCCCTTGAGACCTATGTCAGCGAGGTTGTCTTTTCAAATTACATGTCCACCTTGAATCCGTTTATGGTTCTTCGCAATATCACCGGTGTCATGGTGATCGTGGGTGTGGCTATTGCCATATATCGCAGAAGAACCCTTTCTCATTTAAAACGGATCACCAAACGCCACGATTACCTGGCAATTGTTCTGCTTGGGCTCATCATGATATCAGGTTTTGGCCTGGAGGCCGCCAAGATCATCTCTTCCGGTGTGTTTGACGAGATGGTGGAGGAATATGGCGACGTAGATGATGAGGAACTTCCGGCTCTTAAGGCGGTCTGGCAAGAAGATTTCAATGTCCGTTTCCCCGGTGAGACCATTGAGGTGACCCCGGAACTTATGGAAGAAGGGTGGGGGATCCATGAAAACAATTGTGCCGATTGTCATGCCAACCCAAGGTGGGCTTTTGTCTCCTATCCGGTCTCCATTGCCATGACCCCTGTCGCCGATTTTTTCAACAGAAACCGTCTGGATTTACTGTTATTCAAGATCCACTTTTTAAGCTGTTTTCTGGGCTTGGCCTACCTGCCTTTCAGCAAGTTCCTGCATATCCTGACAACCCCGGTGAGCCTGATAATTTCAGGTATATCAGGGCAGATGGTAAAACGCGAAGAGAACAGGGCCACCCGCCGGGCGTTTGATATTTTTGCCTGCACCCAGTGCGGCACCTGCACCAGCCATTGTGCGGTGGGGCCTTTATATGAAATTTTTGACAACCCATGGGTGTTTCCCTCGGAACGTATCATCCACATCCAGAAGTCCACATGGGGCCGCCCGATTGATAAAGAAGTAAGGGATACCTTTTCCCAGGGCAGTTTTACCTGCACCATGTGCAACAAATGTTCCCAGGTCTGTCCTGCCGGATTGGACCTGCAGGATATCTGGAAAGAAACCAGGGCGCGCCTGGAAGAAGAAGAGTTCCTGCCGGATACCGCTGTCCGGATAAGGCAAAAAGATCGTTACACAAAACATAAGCTCAAAAAAGCTGGGCCTGAACCTCCAATGGTGATGGCGCCTGGGAAAAACCCTGTGGTCGAGTCCTTGAAACAATCCTTTCGGGCCGGGGCGTTTTCACAATGCTATACCTGTCTGACCTGTACCAACTCATGCCCGGTGGTAGAGATGACAGGAGATATCAAGGAATTTGGGTCCGCCCCCCACCAGGTGATCCATGCCCTTGTTCTGGGCCAATTCGATCTGGCAAAGGGGGCCTCCATTGTCTGGGATTGTCTGACCTGCTATAAATGCCAGGAAAATTGTCCCCAGGGGGTCAGGATCACGGACCTTTTTTATCAACTTAAAAACACAGTTCACCACCAGGAGTTTGGAATATGAAATACGCACTATTTTCAGGATGCAGAACCGGATTTGACATTCCCTGGCATTCAACCTCTGCCAAAGCTGTTTTATCCAGACTCAATGTTGGGCTCAAAGAACTTGAATTCGGCTGCTGCGGATACCCTGTAAAAGAAAAAAATCTGGATGCCTATCTTTTACTGGCCATAAGAAATCTGGCCATTGCCCAGGCTCATCACCTGCCTGTACTGACCCTGTGCAAGTGCTGTTTCGGCTCCCTTAAACAGGCGGAATATTATTTTCAAAATGACCGCAGCAAAAAGGTCAAAATCAATGGGATACTGGAAAAAGAAGGTCTGTTCTATCGTGGGGGCGTTGAAATCCATCATCTGCTGACCCTTCTGGACCAACAAGTGGACACAGGCATTATCCAGCGAAGCATCGCCCGTCCCCTTGACGGGACAAAAGTGGCTGTAAGTTATGGTTGCCATGCCCTGCGCCCCTCAGCCATTACCGGGTTGGATGACCGCCCCGATGCACCGACAATATTTGAGCGGATCGTGGCACTAACCGGGGCAGACATCATAAACTGGTCTAAACGCCTGGAGTGTTGCGGCAATCCTTTGCTGAACAAAAACAGTGCCCTGGCCCGAAAATTTATTCTGGAAAAATATGAAACAGCAAAACAGGAAGGCGCGGAGATCATCTGCACGGCATGCAACTATTGCCACATGCAATATGAACACGGCCGGGATCTTATCCTGAAATCGGGGTCTGAACCCCCCATACCCGCTATACTTCTGACCCAGTTGCTTGGCCAGGCCATGGGGCTTGAAAAGGAGCGGACAGTGTCAGTGCCTGAACCTGTTTTTTAGCAGCAGGTCACAGTATGATACCACCGCCCAGTCTGGATTCCGGGCAGATCCATCTGTACTACACCCGGGCAGATCAGATATCTGATCCCTGTCTTTTAAAACAATACAGGGCGTGTCTTTGCCCTGCTGAAATCCAAAAGGCGGACCGGTATATCAAACAATCAGACCGGCGCTTGAGCTTGGTATCCAAAGCCCTGGTGCGGTATTTGATCGCCCAGGCAACCCGGCGGGAGCCGCAATCCCTTAGCTTTTCAAGCAACGCATACGGCAAACCCTTTCTTACTGAATTGCCGGATATTCATTTCAATCTTTCCCACAGCCACGGTGCGGCAGTCTGTGCTCTGTGCCGTGATGGCGCCGTGGGCGTGGATGTGGAGGATACGGGGCGCCGCACAAAGGTTTCCATTGCCAAACGATTTTTTTCTTCTTGTGAAGCAGCACTTGTATCAAAGGCATCAGACGCTGAAAAAAAAGAGCTGTTTTTTGATATCTGGACCCTGAAAGAGGCCTATATCAAGGCGGTTGGCAAGGGCTTGACCATACCTTTAAACAGTTTTTCCTTTCATACCAATAAAACTGAAATACAAATAACTTTTAGTGATACAGGCCGGTGCGATCCCATGTGGCAATTTTTTCAATGGCGGCCCGAATCCGGCAAGATTGTTTCGGCTGCGGTTCGTTGCGCTTCTCCCATTGTTGTTAAGCATTTCCGGTGTATTCCCTTTGTGGGAGTCAAACCTGACCCTTAAGCCTTTTAAGAG
>PDTI01000036.1:0-17048 GCA_002747145.1 Desulfobacter postgatei | reverse complement strand
TTTGGGAATGGGATCCCAGCGGGCCTGCGACCCCAATGCATACGGTTCCCACAGGCTTGGCGTCGGTCCCGCCACTTGGGCCTGCAATGCCCGTTGTAGAAACAGCCCAGTCTGATCTGCCGGCTGTTCTGACGCCAATTGCCATTTCAAGGGCAGTGGTTTCATCCACCGCTCCTTTAGTTTCCAAGGTGTTACGAGATACGTTAAGAATGGCTTCTTTGGCTGAATTGGCATAGGTGGTGGCTGAAAATAAAAAATAATCCGACGCACCGGCCACATCCGTTACTAGGTGGGCAATCAGTCCACCGGTGCAGGATTCAGCCACACTAAGTGTCTGCCCACGCAATGTCAGAAGCCGCCCCACTTCCTGGGCCAGGGTCAGGCCCTGGTCTGAAATGACCTTTGGACCAATCCTTTCCATCACCCACTGTTTTGCCTGGGTCATCTCTGCGGCACCGTCCAGATCCTTTGGGGAATGGGACATCACCCCTTTGAGCCGGGATAGCTTCACCTCAACCATGGGAAATCTGAGCCGGAACCCCAGATGAATCCCGGGAAACTGCACACTGAAACCGGAAAGCGCCTTTTCTACCCTGGATTCAGGCATATCGAACACCATCAGGCTGATAACCTGGATTTCACCGGCATGCCCGGTGATTTCATTTAACTGGGGTCTGACGTTCAATTCAAACATCTGCTTCATTTCTTTGGACACACCAGGCATACAAAAAAAACGGCAATTGCCGATGGTCATGGAAAACCCCGGAGCAGTGCCGTGACGATTTTCCATAAACCTTGCGCCTTCAGGCAGCATGGCTTGTTTTTCATTGGCTGATGTAAGCGTTAATTGACGTTTATCAAAATACTTTTTCATGGAATTTAAGGCTGGGCTATCCAACTTAATATTCACCCCGGCAGCCTTAGCCAAGGCCTGGGCGGTTAAATCATCAGACGTGGGTCCAAGGCCGCCGGTCATCACACAGACATCTGCGGCGGATGCAATGCTTTTTATCTCGCTGACAAGCGCTGTCATGTCATCGCGCACAGCACTTGTCTTGATGACGGTTACACCTGAACGTTTAAGCTGCCGGCATAAAAATGCGCTGTTGGTGTCTACAATATCGCCAAACAGCACCTCATTGCCTGTGGAAAAAACATGGCATGTGGTCATGGGAAACCCTTTCTTAAATTAAAAAACATGGCATGGTTGGATGAAAAAAAAGCCGGATTTTTCCTGAATCTGGACCCTACCCCCAGCTGTTTTTTAAATTCTTTATCAATAAAGGACGTTACATTGCGGCGGATCCAGCCCAAGGGGTGTTCAAAATAAGATATAAGGAGAGGTCTCCATGGTAAAATTCATGGGTCACAAGGCCTTTGGCATCATCACATTTGCAGTCAATACCGTTTTCCTTTAATGCGGCGGACAAAAGCGCAATGCCGGCCGGCGGTTCACCACAGGGGGAAAAACAAAAGCATTAAAATCAATCCCGTGCTTGATATCCAGCATAAGGCCAATTTGTTTAAATCTGACACATTATAAAGGTTGAATGACCATAAAGCAATTGAATATAAATAGTGGCCGGCATCGGTCTTCACCTTCGAAGTGAATATTTTTCAACGCCACTATATAAATTTTATATTGAAATATCAATATATTATATTCTAAAAGGCAATTTTTATGCCGATAACTCAGGTTTAATACATTTATAGCAAAATATTAAAAAAGAATATCAGTAAATGATCCTCTCCTTGAAAAAATTTTTTGGCTATGAGATTTTTACCAATATTCATAGAATTGTCTACATACATCAGTGATGTCCGGTTAGTTTTTTGCAAAGCAGATTCATTGTCTGCTGCTTCAGGTAATGCTGACGGTAAGATAAGCCTTCCTGGGGTTACTGTATTTACAAGCTTTGGTTCTGAAAATCTTGAAGAGCAGGGTTTAAGGAAATTGAAAGAGCTGATATGGAAAAAACACAATAGAAAAAAGAGAAAGAAAATCCTTTTTACAGGGATGCTGTGTTTTATTCTTGTCCCAGAAGTACGAGAGCTTTTGGATCTTGCCGGATTTTGTGGTGTTGAGTTCAGGCAGACAATTATAAAAAGCAGCAGCGAGGTTTTAGAAGGATATGGAAGTGGTGGATTTACAACAATTAAAGCATTGGTATAAGGTGGTTTCTTTTGTCATTTTTTGATGAAATACAAGCGGCAAGGAAAACTCTTGGGCTTTTTGAAAAAGCTTCGGTTTCTGAGCTTAAAAAGAGAAAAAAGAACTTTTATTTAGGTGGCATCCTAACAGGATTCTTGATAATGAAATAAAAAAATAGAGTGTTTTTGCTTTGCGCAAAAGTTGTAAAAGGTGCATCCTATACTGAGAAATATTGATCAATGCAAATTCTGAACCCCTCTCGGTGGTATCTCCACCCGGTGTTTATTTTTGCCTGTTCCATTTTTGCCCTGGCCACCTTTCTGGTCCTCACGGTCAGCCTTTATATGGAGATCCGTTCTGCCCTTGAGGTGGTGATGCTCAAGTTCAATATTGCGCCCCAGGTCATTTTTCCCTCCAAAACAGGTATGACGATACTTGTTTTAAGTCTTTTGATCTTCGTGGTTCTGACTGGCATTTTTTTAGCCTTTTTCTATTACCAGAAAACCGTGAACCTGTTCCGGCTCCAGCATAATTTTATTTATAATTTTACCCACGAACTGAAAACTCCTGTCACCTCCCTTCGTCTTTATCTTGAAACTTTTATTCGTCATCCCATGGACCCTGGGGATGTAAAAAAATACAGTACGGATATGCTCAAGGATATTGACCGGCTCACAGAGAACATAGACCGGATTCTTAATCTGGCACGTATAGAGAGCCAGAATTTCGGATCAAAGGTGACCCGGGAGAGCCTTGTGGTGGTTTTAACCCATTTCTGCCGGAAAAATGCATCCCTGTTCAGGAACCTTGACATAAAGATCGAAAATCCATCAGGCAGAAAATTCGAGTATCCGGTCAACGCCTTTTTATTGGATATTCTGCTGACCAATATTTTTTCAAATGCCCTGCGTTACAATGAATCAGCCACACCGAGTCTGACCATTTTATTTAAAAGTTACTTGCAGAAAGTGACCATAGACTTTATTGATAACGGTATTGGTGTGGATAAAGCAGATGCAAAAAAGATTTTTCGAAAATTTTATCAGGGGGACAGGAATAGTAACCAGGCAAATACAGGCTCCGGTCTTGGGTTGTATCTTGTATCAAGTATTGCTGCCATTCACGGCTGGCGTGTCTCTGTTTCCAGTGAAGGTAAGGGAAAAGGCGCCAAATTCACCATTACTATCCCAAGGGCAAGCATTGCCGGTGTTAGAGATAAAGCGTTATGGAAACGGCTGAAAAAAAACGTATTCTGATTATAGAGGATGAATCCCATATTGCCGAAGGGCTCAAGCTGAACCTCACCCTTCAGGGATATGAGGCCAACGTGGCTGTTGACGGCATTGAAGGTCTTGAAAAATGGCGTGCCTGGCATCCTGATCTTATTGTTCTGGATATTATGCTGCCCATGATTGACGGGTTTTCCATTCTCCAGACCATCCGCCGGGAGGATGAAAAAATACCTGTGCTGATTTTATCGGCCAGAGGCGACACCCAGGATAAAGTCCGGGGATTAAAATACGGGGTGGATGATTACCTGTCCAAACCTTTTGATCTGGAAGAATTCCTGTTGCGTGTGGAGCGGCTTGTAAAACGCAAAGAGTGGTACAGACAGCCTGGAAAAGAGAAGAAAAAATCAGACTATTCTTTGTTTGAAGGAACCGCCTATACTTTTGGGGCAAACCACATTGATTTTGTGACATCCACGGCCAGGTGCGCAGCGGGTGAAGTGGTCCTGACCGAGCAGGAAATCACCTTGCTTCGCATTTTCATCGCCCACCAGGGAAAGCCCCTGTCCCGGAAAAGTCTTCTTAAAGCCGGGTGGGGATATGCCAGGGACACCTCCACCAGGACTGTGGACAACTTCATTGTCAGATTCAGAAAATATTTTGAGCCCAACCCCAAGTCCCCGGTCTATTTTAAAAGCCGCAGGTCCGTGGGATATAGTTTTGAACCTGGGAAATAAGAGCCTGTTATCAAACAGACTCCAAGACTTATTGCGCCTGTCCTGCCAGAAGAAACATAGGCATAAATCGCGGATCCAGGTTATGGGTCCGGATATGGCCATATTCCGACTCCAGTTCCCGTAAAAGCCTGTACAAAATGCCCTGCAGCGTTGTGGGTAGATCTGCCTGGGGCATACCAGATGCCTGGGCTGCCCATACGCCAAAATCCTTTGCCTGGGTGTCGCCGATGGTCCCATCCGGGCTGAAAAGCTGGGCAAAAAAATCTTTGAATCCCGCAACTTCAATGGGTGCAAGGCTCAATGGGGTTGACCTGTTCAGCCCCAAACGGTCCCGGACCCACAGGGTCAGGATCATGCTTTTATATGTGAGCACGCCATAACTGAAGGTGGAGATGTCCGCATCCAGGCGGTTGAGAAATTGATCCAGGTCAATGATTTCATCCAGTTGCCGCTGGGTGGCCCTGATGTCGGAAAGGCTGACAAAATTCCGGTACAAGACCTTGTCGGCATAGTTGGCAAAAAACATGGGGCGTTGAACCATCAATCCTCCAATAATGCCCAGATACCCTTCCCCGAGAAAACTTAAGGGCAGGTTTTTTGCCCTGATAAAGCTTGTCTCATGCCATTTGCGCGTCATGGCCTGCAGCCTTGCACCTTCCCGGGCCCCGGTTCTGAAAATATCTTCAAGAAAATATGTTCTGATCAGATCCCCAGCAATCTCTACACCGGCCTTGGCCCCTTCCATAAGTATATCAAGGCCCAGGCTTAGGGTTGACATGGTTCTTTCAAGGGTCTTTTCAATGGATTCCCGGTTTTTGATTTTGATTCGGTCTGCACTGATGATCTTGTTGATCAGGGCGGCAAGCTCGCTGTCAAGGTCCGGTATCCCCCCTTGGGCATTGATTTGCGCCAAAGCTTTTGCAAACAGGTTGTCATCTGTTAAAAACTGGGTAAAAAACATGGGTGGCGTGGGAATATCTGGATCAAGTGTATGGAGGGTAAGGGGGGGGGCGGGTCTGGGGGTTAAATTTTTTCCGGGGATCGGCTGGTAAATACCAACGGCCTCATGGGCCGGTAAAAAACCTTTTTCCGCAAGCCTGATGTTTTTTTGCCGGAACTGTTCCTCCTCTGCTTCGGCAGGCAGAAGGCTTAGGGTTTCAAGGAGCAGGCCGTGAAAAACCGACAGGTCCATGGCGGCAAGGGTTTTTAACATCTGTTCGATTAATTCCGGCGCATCATCGGGCAGATCATCTTCCCGGGGGACATCCTGGGGTAACATTTCTGTGTCAGGATCTTCATCTGCCACAGATGGACTGCCTGGAAACCTGAAATAAAATTTATCATCCAGGGTGATGTAATCGTCAAAATCTTCGGGCGGCGGTTCATCGTGTTCCCGGATCACAACAGACATTTTCTGCGACAGATAATATTCCACAAAATCAGGTTTTTCCATGATGGTCCAGCGCAGAAGCCGTTGGGGATCGGCTTTAAACAACAGGGAAAACACCTGGGTCATCATATGGGTGTTGAGCCGGTCATCATCCCAGACCTCCACATCAAGGATATACTCCCACTGGCTGGATGCAGCCAGGGCCAGAACCGGAACGAAATCATGGACCCCGATTTTATACATCAGGTAGTACAGATCCTGATCCGGAAAAGACTGAATCAAGGTGGCAGGGGAGGCGGACTCCAAGATCATATCAAGGGCTTTGGCACCATGGCTGACAAGAATCTCCCGGCGCAGTTTTTGTAACTTTAGTTCTTTTCTGGCTTTATTGGCCAGTTGATAATTTTCGGTCATAACCAGTTACCAGGCTTTCAGAATGAGATCTTCAAGCTTGCGCTTGGGAACGTGGTGAACCTGATTTTCATCTCGGAAGTACCGGATATCGCCACCCTCATCCAGATCATCAATGCACGCTTTTTCCACGGGTTTGCCAAGTGCGATGACCAGCTTGACCTCCAGGTGATCACCGATGCCAAGCAGACGTTTAAGTTTTTTGATATTAATGGCGGCAAACATACATCCGGCCAGCCCCTTTGCCCGGGCCCCGAGCAGTATGGTCTGGGCCGCAATGCCGTGGTCACACCAGAAATTATTTGAAATGGTGGTATCCCCCAGGATCACAATATAACCTGTGGGCTGTTCCCCGGGTTCCGGGCCATTCCAGTCTTTGAGATACCCCGCCCAAGCCAGGCAGGAAAATATCTGATCATTTTGTTCCCGGGTGCTGGAAATAATATATTTCAGGGGCTGGTTGTTGGCCGCAGAAGCGGTATAGCGGGCCAGCTCCACAAGTTCGGTCAAGGTCTGGGTATCCAGGGCAAACGTATTGTCAAACCGTCTGCAGGAGCGGTTGGATTTTACCAGTGTTTTGAATGTGTCCATTGTCTTCTCCTTTACGTAACAGCCTGTCGAACAAACACTAAGGCCCATGGTCAAAATGATCAATTTTCGCCCATTTGGGTACTGATCCTGGACATTTGAATATCTATCCAGTCCAGGATCTTGTCCATCTCCTGGGTGATTTCCTGCAACGCCTTTCCCCTGTGGCTGACCTGTGCCTTCTCCGCCATGGATAACTGGGCGAAGGTTTTATCCAATTCAGGGAAAAAGAACAGCGGATCATAACCAAACCCGTTGTTTCCCACAGGTTCCCGGGTGAGTACCCCTTCGCAGCGGCCTTCATAGGTCAACGCGGCACCCGTGGGAACCGCAATGGAGATCACACATTCAAAGGCGGCTTTGCGGTTTTCTTCATTTTTCATGGTCGCCAGAAGTTTATTCACATTGTCCTGGTCCGTGGCATCTTCTCCAGCATAACGGGCTGAATATACGCCGGGTGCGCCATCCAGTGCCGCCACGCAAAGCCCTGAGTCGTCCGCCAGGGACGGATATCCCAGAATTCTGGCCGTAAACGACGCTTTTTTATAGGCATTATCATCAAAGGTCTCCCCGTCCTCTATCACCTCGGGGATGCTCCCGAAATCGGACAGGTTTTTTATATCAACCGGATAGCCTTGCAACCTTTCCTTTAATTCTTTTGTTTTATTTTTATTGGTTGAGGCCAGTACTAAGATCTGTTTCACCTGAAAGCTCCTTGTCCAGTATTAGGCTGGTTTTAAAATTTAAGTAAGGCTTAATATAAGTGCAGGCTAAAGCTTTGTAAAGATGAACTCATCTCCGGCTTATTTATATCACTTTGCCCGCAACGCTTCCAGCGGATCAACCCTGGCTGCTTTTTGTCCTGAAATGCGGCAAGTCCCCAACCAGGCGCTTGAGTATCTGTTCAACTTTTGTTATACCTTGCTTGGCATAAGGCACTGCCTATTTGTATGTCTGCTCAATTTTTCGGTGGTTGCGGCCGATACAAGCACTACAATAAACAACTCTGATCTTGTTTGAGAGTCTTTTAAGTACAATTTTAAAAAATAATATGTATGTCGCATAGATATCAACCCGCATGGTTGGGGAAGGTCGCCTCCAGCCTCAACAAAAATGAAACCGGAACTTCGGAACTTAAGGCCCATGGTCAGAATTAAAGTTCCCAAAGCTGCGCCGGATTTTAAGTCGCCATCAGAGCACGCCAATGGACGCATATTCGATATATGTGTCCGTTGGCGTAACGCCGGGGGCGACTTAAAAGACAAGTAGATGGGAGGTTTTATTCTGATCATGGGCCTAATCTTTCTGTCTTCGAACGGTGTTTCATATCAAAAAAAGAATATTCAAATTGTTGGAGAATAGAAATGGTAAAATATGTTTGGTTTTGCTGCCTGTCGTTGCTCTTGTTTTTCGGCATTGCAGTGGCAGAAACATCAGATAACGGGGTCACAGAACAACCTGTTTTGCACTTTGCCCCCTTACCAATGGAAAATCGTGAGGCTGTATACAAACAGTTTGAACCCCTACGGGTATATCTGGAGAACATAACAGGACGAAAAGTCGTTTTCAAATATTTTGATAACTATGATTGCTTGCTCGATAACTTTATAAGTGGTGGTATTGATCTGGCGTATCTGGGTCCATTACCCTATGTCGAATTACGAGGTAAGTATCCTGATGCTGAACCGCTGGTAACCTTTCGGGAAATTTCGGGAAAGAGCGGTTACACTTGCTCCTTAATCACTCTGCCGGAAAATCAATTGCAATTATCCGCAATTAAAGGAAAAAGGGTTGCTCTCACTCAGCCACTTTCAACTTGCGGCTATCTGTCTGTCAATGGACTTCTTGAAAAATATGGCTCTCATCTTGAAAAAAATCGATATTGTTATCTGGGACGGCATGATGCTGTTGCGCTGGCGATCGTACGTTCCGAATTTGATATTGGGGGCGTAAAAACGGAAATTGCCCATAAATATGAACATCTTGGGTTGAAAATATTGGAAGAAACAGATATTTTTCCCGGCTTTGCGCTGGTAAGCAACAGTACCAGTGTTGATCCTGAAACGGCTGAAACAATCCGCAAGTCATTTGACGCACTTCAACCGGATGGTAAAGACCGGGAAATGTTGTCTGCCTGGGGAAATAAATTAGCGAACGGCGCAGTACCTGCAACCGACAAACAGTACGATATCATTCGCCGTCTTCTGGGAGATGTCGTCATTCCAAAGAAAGATAATTGTCGATGATACAAAAATACAAGGCCAAGCAAAGTTTTATTACTCTGTTTATTGTTTATCTTGTCATCAGTCTGCTGGTCACTTTGCTTTTGTATAAAAGCTGGAAGGTAAAAGAAAACAGTCATTTTACCGAATATCAGGTGATTCTTGATACAGGGTTTAATTCCAGCCTGCAGATGTACCGCCTTGCCATGGAGAGTTTTTTTTATAATTCCCTGAACACGCCAGAGGTACAGACGTTACTTAACAGCAGTATCAATGCATCCCCAAAGGAAACAGGCAGACTGCGTGGCCACCTGTATCGAATGCTGTATCCTGTTTATGAGCGAATGCGAAACGCCAATTTGATGCAGCTGCAGTTTTATACCCATGACGGCAAAAGTTTTCTGCGTTTTCATCAGCCGGAACAGTATGGAGACTCTCTGGTCAAAGCGCATCCCGTAATTGGAAAAAGTATCCAGGAACATCGTGTTGTCGAGGGGTTTGAAGGCGGACGAATGCGGGCCTCCTTTAGTTACGCCTTTCCTATTTTTTATGAGGGCGTTTGCATTGGCGGAGTGGAAGTGGCAGTGTCGGCGCGCTCTATTATTGATTCTCTTAAGGAATTGGATCCTGAACGTGAGTATGCCTTTATCTTACAAAAAGAGAGGGCGGAAGAATACCTTTTTAAACAACAGCGGTGGCTTTATACCCAAGCCCATATCCACCCCAAATACCTGCAGGTGGATATCAATGCCATACTGCCCGAAAGTCCCAAACCCTTGCCGGCTGATATCAATACGTTGAATAAACGCCTGCGGACAGACCCATCTGTGCAACGGCGCATGGATAAAGAAGAAGATATAACACTGAACAAAAACGTGGGCAACATCTATTATACCGTCTGTTTATTGCCCATATCCAACGTACAGAATCTATTTACCGGATATCTGATCTCCTATTCCAGGGATTTTTTTCCCCAGCAGAATCGCTGGGAATACTTACTCTGGTATATTTGTGTTCTGATCATGCTGACAGCGTTCTTTGTCCTTCTCCTCAAATTACGCATTCAAAGCAATGCATTGATTCGCGAAAAAGAAAATCTGTTCGCGATCACCAATACGCTGGCAGAAGGGGTTTATCTTCAGGATGTAAAAGGAGTCATTGTGTGGGTGAATACGGCAGTTACGCATTTACTGGGCTACACGGAAGAAGAATTGCTTGGTCAGTTTGCCCATGATCTGTTTCATCACCATCAGAAGAATCAACAGAAGTTGGATTGTTGCCCCATTCATCAGGCTGCTGTTAACGGAGAAGGATACGACGGCGAGGAAATCTTTTTAACTAAAGCAGGGCAGTTTGTCGAGGTGGAAGTCTCCTGTCGAAGTATTATTGAAGATGGCCAACCCGCTGGACTGGTTGTTGCTTTCCATGATGTTTCCGATCGTAAAAAAATAGAAGCGCAACTGCTGGAGAATGAGCTGGTGCAGCGCACCCTTATGGAGAGTATGCCGGTGGCCATGGTCATTATTGATGAAAAGACCAAAGTGATTGAACATGTCAATCCAGCGGCAGCCGAAGTTTTGGGGGTATCTGCAGAAAAAATTACGGGCAACGTCTGTCATAAATTCATCTGTCCTGCCGAACTCAACCGTTGCCCCATTTCTGACTTGAATCAGGAAATTGACAGCTCTGACAGGGTGATTCTGCGTGCGGGAAGTAATCCGGTACCCGTTCTGAAAACAGTGCGCAAAGTGATGATACAGGGCAAAAGCAAACTGCTTGAGTGTTTCATCGATATCAGCATACGTAAAGAGGCTGAACAGGCAATGTTGCAGGCCAATCAGGCAAAAAGTGATTTTCTTGCCAACATGAGTCATGAGATTCGTACACCAATGAATGCCATCCTTGGCATGACGCATCTTACCCTTGGCACAAATTTGACAGCGCAGCAGCGAGACTATCTGACCAAATCCCATCGGGCCGCAAAATCTCTTCTGGGTATATTGAATGATATTTTAGACTTTTCCAAGGTTGAAGCCGGCAAGATGGAACTGGAAAATATCGATTTTAACCTGTGCGATATCCTTGACAATGTTCTTTATGTCACTGAAATGAGAGTATATGGCAGTGATGTGGAATTAACAGCAGGTCTTCATCGCAGCGTTCCAAGGCGATTGAAAGGTGACCCGTTACGCCTGGAGCAGGTACTTATCAATCTGGCGGGAAATGCCGCGAAGTTCACTGAACAGGGATTCGTTAAAATCTGGGTAAACAGCGTTGCGGTCGGCGATAATCGGGTAAATCTTACCTTTGCCGTCCAGGACTCCGGTGTGGGAATGAAACCTGAAAAGCTGGATGAATTGTTCGTCCCCTTTACCCAGGCAGATGCCTCCATCACCAGGCGCTACGGCGGCACAGGATTGGGGTTGAGCATTTCCAGTCGTCTGATAGAGTTAATGGATGGTACGTTAGAAGCGGAAAGTGATGAAGGCGTCGGAAGTCGTTTTTTCTTCACGCTTCCCTTTGAAGTGGGGCGTACTGAAACGCCACCTGTGGACATTGAGGGGCTTCAGATACTGATCGTGGATCCCCAGCAGAACAGCCGTGAGGTGCTGCAGGAATATATTGCATCCATCAAAGGTTTGCCGACAGTGGCAGAGAATGGGGCCGATGCCCTTGAACATCTGGCTTCAGAGCACTTTGCGCTGCTAATCATTGCAGAAGAATTACCTGACATGTTTGGTTATGAACTCCAGCAACAGTTTACAGGTCCAGTCATTATGCTGACCCCCCAGGGAAAAAAATGCGATGCAGTCATTTCCGGTGGAGAACGCAACGTCGTTGTTTCCAAACCAGTGGGTTACAATTCACTTATTCAGGCTTTACAGCTGCTGCTGCATGGTACGACGAGCAATATTGACAAACCCAAAAAGGTAAAATTTGCCCCTGCTAACATTCTGGTGGTTGAGGATAACAGGGTCAATCAACAGGTCACCGAGGCATTACTCAATGAAATCGGTTTGTCCGTTTCGTTGGCGGATGATGGTGAACAGGCATTACAGCTGCTTGAGAAAAGAAAATTTGATCTGATCTTTATGGATATTCAGATGCCGGTGCTTGATGGATTTGCCACAACAAGGCAGATACGCCTACAACCACAATTTCAGGAACTGCCGATCATTGCCATGACGGCCTATGCGACCCACGAAGAATCCAAGGAGATACTTTCCACAGGAATGAATGATCATCTGACGAAACCGATTGAAGTAAAGGAATTGATTGCGGTTCTCAAGAATTGGTTATCATTGGAAAATGAAGGAGAAGAAAAAGATCCCCTCCCCTCAACCACTGCTGTACCGGCTCAATCCGTATTGAACATTGAGGCCGCCTTACCACGCTTTGCGCATAACAAAGCGGTTTTTCATCAAGCGCTTCGTTCGGCAGTTGATTCTTATGCAGATTGCGCAGAAAAATTGTCGGATTTACTGGCACGAGAACAATTGGACGAGGCGCGTATGCTTGCCCATACAATGCGTGGCGAGACGGGCACTATTGGGGCAGAACATATGTTTACCATATGCACTGAGCTGGAAGAACGTATTACTCAAAAAAAACTTGGTGATATTGATGAGTTAATTGGCAATCTGGCCCTTGCCGTGGAACAGTTCACAGCGTATGTTCAGACGTTGTTAACTACGACAAAACGCAGTAATGAAAACGTGTTATCCTCGAACGTGCTTGCCGCCATGAATAAATTATCAAAAGCGCTGCAACTGCGTCGACCAATGGATTGCAGCAAAACAATGGATCAATTATTGAAAGTAGATCAAATATCAAAAGCGTATCCCGGTATGATAAAACTGTCTTCATTGATTGATAACTATGAGTTTGAAAAGGCGCTTAACCTGGCGACCGAGTTGCAAAAGGAAATGAAACAGGCTTGCTGAGGAGATGGTAATGGAAGAAGATCTGTCGCGCTGTTCGATTCTTGCAGTAGATGATACAAAACTAAATCTCAATGTTCTGGTAAACGTTCTTGGCGACCAGTATGCCATCTCTGTCGCTTTAGATGGCGAGAGTGCGCTTCGTTATCTGGAAGAGAACATGCCTGATCTTATTCTGCTGGATATTATGATGCCGGGCATTGACGGAATAGAGGTGTTACGTCGTTTGAAAAACAGTGACCGGACCAGGGATATCCCTGTTCTTATGCTCACAGCGCTTTCAGAAACGGAACAAAAGGCAAAATGTTTTGAATCCGGCGTAGTGGATTATATTCAAAAACCCTTTGATGTTAATGAATTACAGGCACGGGTCAAAACCCACCTTTCCCTTGCTTTAGCCAGAAAGACACTAAAAGAACAAAATCAAAACCTGGAAGAACTGGTCGAGCAACGCACCAGAGAGTTGCTTGTGACGCAGCAGGCCACCATTGAAAGTATGGCCGCATTGGCAGAGTACCGTGATCCAGAGACAGGACAACATATTAACCGCGTCAAAGGGTATGTTGAACTGCTTGCTAAAATGTTAAGTAAACATGCTCTGTTTGCGGCGCAGTTACCCCTTTCAACAATTAATCTGTTTATTCGTTCTGCACCGCTGCATGATATTGGCAAGGTGGGTGTGCGTGATGAAATTCTGTTAAAAGCAGGAGCGCTTACCGATGAAGAGTTCACCGAGATGAAACGCCATACAGAGTATGGCGCTCAAGTAATACGCGCTGTTCAGAAAAAAGTTGGCGCGGTGCCTTTTCTCAATGTGGCGAGGGAGATGGCTTATTCTCATCATGAAAAATGGAATGGCACAGGGTATCCTGCAGGACTATCCGGGAAAAACATACCATTAAGTGCCCGGATCATGGCGCTTGCTGATGTCTATGATGCCCTAATCAGCCGCCGAGTCTATAAACCTCCATTCACGCATTCAAATGCCGTGGAAATCATCCTGGAGGAAAGCGGCAAGAGCTTTGACCCTGATATCGTGGAGGTGTTTTCCCGTTGCACCGAAAAATTTCGGGACATTGCTCTGAATTTTGCAGAATCTGAAGAGCAGTGTGACACCTTGCATAAATGATGATGATTCTGTACGTTTAAGAGCCTGTTTGATAATTAGAGGATTCATCAATTATCAAACTAGGCTCTTAAACCAAACAAGGAGGATATTGGATGAAAATTCATCTCTTTAGCCAGTGCATGGTTGATATGTTTTATCCTGAAGTAGGGAAAGCTGCTGTTCAGGTTCTTGAGCGCCTTGGTTGTGAGATCGTTGTGCCCAAAGAACAAACCTGCTGCGGTCAGCCGCTGATGAACTCTGGTTATGTGAAATCGGCTAGGGCTTCCATGAAAAACACCCTCAGGGCGTTTGAAGACGCACAAACCATTGTCAGTCTTTCCGGGTCTTGTGCTTTTGCCATCAAGCATGAGTACGAAAATCGTCTGGCAGATGAACCGCAATGGGCCGCGCGCGCCCGGGAATTTTCAGAAAAACTCTACGAGTTTACTGAATTTATTGTTGATGTTCTGGGCGTCACGGATGTCGGCGCACGACTTGATAAAAAACTGACCTATCATAAATCCTGTCATACAACCCGTCTTCTTGGCGTAACAGAGCCGCCGCTTAAGCTTCTGAAACAGGTAAAAGGCCTGCAATACATTGAAATGGATCATGCGAATCGCTGTTGCGGCTTTGGCGGAACATTTTCTGTGAAGCTGTCGGAAATTTCCGAACAGATTGTGGCCGAAAAAGCACAAACCATTGTGGACAGCGGCGCAGACATTGTAAGTGGTGCAGACCAGGCCTGCCTGATGAATATTGCAGGCTACCTGAACCGTATGCGCGATCATGGCCGGTACTCTCGTGACATCAAGGTCATGCATATTGCTGAGGTTTTAAATTCTCGTTAACATATCAACACAGGGAGATCATGACATGGCCATTTTATATGACCAGGAGCACTCTTTTAAGGAGCGTGTCAAAAATTCCATCGCAGATGACTTTAAGCATAATGCCATTAAAACAGCCCAGGACCTTTTTTATGGCAAACGTGCCATACAGGTTGACGCTGTAGACGCATGGCAGGACTTTCGCAAACAAGCGGCGGAAATCCGAGACCATGTTCTTGCGAACCTTGACTATTATCTGAACAAATTTGCCGATAACGCTGAAAAAAACGGCGCAAAGGTGTATTTTGCCAAAACTGACAAGGATGCCTGCGGACATGTTGTTGATATTTTTAAACGCAGGCAGGCAAAATCCGTTGTCAAAGCCAAAACCATGGTCAGTGAAGAAATTGACGTGAACCACGCGCTTATGGATGAAGGCATTGAGGTCAATGAGACCGACCTTGCCGAAGTTATTCTGCAACTGGATAACTGGAATCCCCCATCCCATATCGTTGTACCCGCCCTTCACCTGGACCGCACAGTCATTCAACAGATTTTCTCCCGTTATGGCTACACCGGCTCTGAAGAACCCGCGGAAATGACCCGCTTTGCGCGTCAGTATATTCGTAAAAAATTTTTGAATGCGGACGTGGGCATTACCGGCTGCAATTTTGGTGTCGCAGATACCGGCAGCACCTTTATTGTCACCAACGAAGGCAATGGCCGGATGGTCACGACCCTGCCAGAAATCCAGATTGTATTGATGGGAATGGAACGTCTGGTACCGGATCTGGACGCCCTGAGCCTGATGATGGAACTGCTGATCCGCAGCTCTGTCGGCAGCAAGATCACCTCATATTTTTCCATGACCAACGGGCCGCGCAAACCAGGAGAGATGGACGGGCCAAAAGAGCTGCATCTTGTCATCATAGACAATGGGCGTTCTGAAATCCTGCGCAGCGAGTTTCGCAGCATGCTGCGCTGCATCCGCTGCGGCGCCTGTTTGAATATCTGTCCGGTATATCGTCATATCACGGGCCACGCCTACGGTTCCATCTATCCAGGCCCAATGGGAGCGGTACTCACCCCCCTTCTTGTGGGCTACGAAAAAGCAAAGGATCTGCCTTATGCCTCCACACTATGCGGCGCATGCACAGATCATTGCCCGGTGAAGATTCCCCTGCACGAGCTGCTGCTAAAACACCGTGAAAATATCGCAGACCGTGACGCCATGACCCCGAAGATAGAAAAAACCATCTTTGGCATGGCCGGCATGGGGCTGTCCCGTCCCAACCTGTACAATATGGGAACAAAAGCTGCGGCCAGGGCCATGAAACAGATGGCTGGAAAAGATGATATGATCAAAAACGCCCGTCACATGCCAATTTTAAAAAACTGGGTGCAATGTCGCGATATGCCCCTGATGAAAAAAGAAAAGTTCCGTGACTGGTTCAAAACGTATCAAAATGAAAAATAAGGTGGGAGGCCAATGATGTCAAACACACAGAAAAGACACGATTTTTTTCACGATATCTCCTCTGCGCTGGGCCGCGGAAACATTCCAGACCATGTAGATCCCCTGGATCTGTCCGCAGGTCCCCAGCACAAACTCATGGCAGGTCTGTCCCATGGCGAGCTGGTTGACGCGTTTAAAAATGAATGCAACAACCTGGCAATTAAATTTCGTGAGACAGAGAAAGAAGATCTGGCCGACAGCCTGATGGCGGTTATCAGGGAGTATGGTGGTGGAAAAATTATCTATCCCAAGGTCAAAGAGATAAGCGACTTTCACATTGACAGGGCATTTGAACAAAACCAAGGCAAGGATGGGCTTGCTGCCGCTGACCCATATTGCTGTGTTGCGCCGCAGCACCATTATGCCCCGTATGACCCAGACCATGGCCGCGCTTGCCGGACGTTACCATGAAGATCCGGAGAATTTTCCTTCGCTTCTTGTTCATATTTCCGGGCCTTCGAGTACTGTGGACATTGAACTGGTGCGTGTTGTGGGCGTTCATGGTCCGATCAACGTCACCTATATTATTTTAAATGACTGATATCCATAACGATTTAAGGAAGACGCCGGGATTTGATTTGCTTGTGAATACCCTGATTCTTTTTTTTCAATCTTTAACTTAAGGAGCAAGATATGTCCATTCAATTACTTGCCTTGATCGCATTTATCCCCATTGCCCTGGCCCTTGTGCTCATGGCTGGCTTACGCTGGCCATCCACCCGTGCCATGCCCCTGGCCTGGCTGGTCTGCGCCCTTGCAGCCGTCACCGCCTGGAAACTGCCCGTAACGTACGTCCTGGCCCTGTCCCTCCAGGGAATTATCGTTGCCATTGGCGTACTCATCATTGTCTTTGGCGCCATTCTCATTCTTTACACCCTGCAGCAGTCCGGCGGGATGGAGACGATTCAGTACGGCATGCAGAAT
>PDTI01000033.1 GCA_002747145.1 Desulfobacter postgatei | reverse complement strand
AATTCAGTTGCAGTTAAACAGCCAAATCAAGAGCTTTGTTGATGATGAGATCACCCAGAAAAGGAATTTCATTCAAGCCAGATAATCGATCTTTAATATGGCTGGATTACAAGGTACCGCGGGTTTTGGAACGCCAGCGGCCCTCAATTCTCAAACAGATTTTAAGCCGGCCGCGCGACAAGGACAGGAACCTTTGACGCGTGGATAACACCCTGGGCGGTGCTGCCTAAAATGAGATCCTCAAAACTCTGGTCTCCGTGGCTGCCCATGATGATCAGATCAAAATTTCCCTGGGCCGCTTCTTTGGTGATTTCTTCCACCGGATCCCCTGTTTTGACCATTATACGGTCTTTCGACAAGGGACAAGCTGACATTTCCTGGCTGACCTTTTCCGATGTGATTCGGATACGTTCCCCAAGAATTTTTTCAGCATTTTGAACTGCATTCCGGTTGAATTCCTCCTGTTTTTCAGGGTCATTTATATCAACGCCTGCACCTGCTGAAAATTCTGATAGAAGATCCGGCACCACATGGATGGCCCATACTTTTGCGTTGAATTTGTTGCCGATGGTACAGGCATAACGGGCCGCGTATTTTGCCGAAGGCGTGATGTCCGTGGCAAAAAGAATTTTTTGAATGTCGACGACCATGGACGTTTGGGAATCAGGGGACTGGAAATCTTCCGGGGTATCAGGACCAGGCTTAGCCGCTTTGGGCAGTGCTGTTTTGAAAATCGGTTTATCGCCCAAAGGCGCTGACCCAAATATTTTATCCGTAAGTTTTACATACCAGGCTGCAGACTGAACCTGAATGATATAGGCCACGGCCACAACCAGAGCCGCCGAGGCCCCTTCTTTGCCAAATGCATTGATGGCAATGGCCAGGGCAATGGATAGGTTGCGCATGACTGAGCCGTAAACAAGTGCAATGGCATCCCCCCTGGACAAAAACCGTTTGCCCACAAAACTGCTGAAGGTGAAATTGAATCCGTAAATGATCACCAAGGGGATAAGGATGTAAGCAAGCATGGTCGGGGCTGCGGCAATGGACCGGGCCTTAAGCGCCATGGCAATGAACACGATGCCCACAACGCCCAGGGTGGACAGCGGCGGAAATTTAGGTGCCATGGATGTCTTAAATCCTTTTTCCCCGTGTTTTTTTACCAGGGCGCGACGGGTCAGGTAACCGGCAGCCATGGGAATAAAGACAATGACCACGATCTGTTTGAAGATGGCCACCATGTCAATTTCGATGCTTGTGCCCATGAGCATGCGCACATATAAAGGTGTGGCAATGGAGCCCAGTGTCAGGCCAATAACTGTCATTTTTACGGCTGCCGCCAGGTTGCCCTTTGCAAATCCGGTCCAGGAAATGGTCATGCCCGAAGTGGGTACTAATCCGGCCAAAAGTAACCCCAGGGCCATGTAAGGCCGATCTTTAAAAAAAATTAGACCCGTAAAATAGGCCAGGAAAGGAACTATGCCAAAGTTGATCGCCTGGGTAAGCGCCTGGGCCTTGACATCTCCGCCCTCAAATACCTTCTGGATATTCAGCGTCACCATCATGGGGTAAACCATTAAAAAGGTGAACGGAATAATCAGCGCTTTTAGAAAAGCGGCATCCATAAAAACGCCAAAGATAAATCCGGCAAGCATCATTGCCGGAATTGCCAGGGTCAGATTTTTACTCATTGTCCGCAGCAGTGTCCACATCGTTAACTTGTCCTTTTGTCTTAAAAATTATATGAAAATGAAATTCGGACTTGGTCATAACATCGGCCACGATGGCGGTTGGGTTTCACTTTGTTTAACCCAACCTACCCCCAAAATTCGTATGGCCTAACACATGACCAATATCTGAAATTCACTTGGTACACAGATTTTATAATGTATATTTTTTGCTATTTCCACAAATAAATATCATCTATCAAGAAACTTGGCAGGCGGATGTTTTGGTATTAATAAACGATATGTTATGTTTTTTGTCTGGGTTCGGCTTCTTTGGTCATGCCGTCAATGCGCCGGCCATATATCCCTGCCGTAAGGGAATAGAAAGAAGGAGGGGATATAATTCAGAAAATGCAACACGCTGATCAGCTCATAAAATCAAACAAAGGATACCCCCTTTCAGAGGAGTATCCTTTGTTCGTTTAAAGTCCCAATCACGCAGTCTCACGGTCCAGTATCAATCTACCGCTTAAAGGGTTTGGTTAAGCAAAAAAAAATACTCGCTTTCGCGACGACGACAGGCTGCCAAGCCAAGTATGCCAATTCCAAAAAGGGTCATGGTTCCAGGTACAGGAACAGGATTGGTAGCAGAATCAACACCGTCAAGATGTACACGATAATAAGACCCCATACCAGTGTTGTTCGCGGGTTGATCCCAATCTGCTAACAATACAGGAGGTTGATTATCGTATAAAAATCCACTGCTGAGAAGCTCGCCTTGGGCAAAGTTATCATAGGTTGCCACAGTCAATAAATACTCTCCTGCTCCAAGAGTACTCAGAGAGAAACCTGAATCGAAGTCAGTCTGACCTGGAGCAATGTCCTCATTATCATCATTTTCACTAATCAATCCAAAATCACTGCCATCTTTCTTCCACAAAGCGGTAATCGGATCAAAATTGACACCATCCTGAAAAGAGTCAGTCCAAACTCTAACATTAGTTGAATCATTATCTAAGGTAAAGTTAACCTTTACAATGTCGTTATGGTATGTGATATTTCCATCAAAAGAAAACGATGCCGCAAACGCAAAACTACTAATACACACACTGTCAATAGCCTTTTCACTTCAAATCTCCTTAAACCAGCCTTTTCAAGGTTGTACTAATACTTAAGATTAGCAGAGCAACCTTTTGAAATTATGATACATTTTAAATAATATGAAACTTTAAGCAGTAAACCATGTTAACCTGCTATTCATTTTATACTGAATCTGGCACATCTGATCTGCTATGATATTACCATGGAACTTGGCAGCGGTATTGGAAAGCTCCTTTTTTGACGGTATTTTCAGGAAATTTATCTCAAATTTTTCAAAAATGAGTACTACCTTGAAAGGGCTGATCTCCTTAAACTTAAATTTAGATAAAGGGTTTCATAACAATGAAAGGAACAGACAACCTGAACCACTCACTGTTAATATCTCTGGGCTCTTCCATCAAGATTAAATGGCGGAATAAAATGGACTCTTCCATTTTTTATTTTTGAAGGAGCAAATCTTGTGCCATGAAATATAGGTGAACTGCAGATTGACAAGGATGTTTTATTATATTTTTTAATATCAATATATTATCGATTCAAGGAGGCCCTAAAAAAATAGGATATGTGACGTTTGCCTATGGGGGAGAGGCGACAAGGTTTGTTATGGAAATAATTGTTTAACCTCTTAGTTTCTTTCATGATTTGTTGTGGCGGATCTCGGTAAAAGACCAGGTTGGCCCATGGCTGTTAGTACAGCCATGAAAAAACCCATTATTTATAACAAGTTTTTCTATTTTTAAACAAGTTGAATTCACCCTATCTGATATCAATTTAAAAATCAAAAAATTACAAGGGAAAGTGAACAAACACTAAAAAATATGCCATAAAGCCTTTGTAAAGACCATTTGCAAAGACAATTGGAACTATCGGCATCAATAGAATAAATTTGCCGTGGGTTTCCTCTGGGCCGTCATTGACAAGGCAATACAAAAACGATATTTTACTACGTTTTAGTCATGGCGTTAACCGTGCCCTAACGTTTTAAACCAAACCGAAGCGGCCCCTTTTTAGTTATCAATCCGGAGCCAAAATATAAACGAAAGCAACTATTTTTATGGATAACAAAACAAGCGCACTTCTTGATTTTCGCAAAGAAAAGATAAACGAGCTGAAAACCCAGGGTATCAGCCTGTATCCCAATGATTTCAAACCCGATCATAGGGTCCATGAAGTCAAGGATATGATAGAAAAAAAACCGGAGACTTTGGGTGAAAACGGATACCGGTTTTGCCTGGCGGGCCGTATGATGGCCATTAATAAAATGGGGAAATCCTCATTTATCCGGTTCCAGGATGCCGGTGAGCAGATGCAGGTATATATCCAGAAAAACAAGGTGGGAGATGATGTATATGCGCTGTTTAAAAAGCTGGATATTGGTGATTTCATTGGTGTTCAGGGCCCTTTGTTCCAGACCAGAACCGGGGAATGGACTCTGCTTGCTGAAAGCTTTAAACTTTTATCCAAGTCTGTAAGACCCCTGCCTGAAAAATTTCACGGCATCAAGGATCCTGAAAAAAGATACCGCTGGCGGTACCTTGATCTGATCATGAATGAAAACACCCGGCAGATTTTTAAAAAACGCAGTGCCATTGTGGCTGCCATGAGACGTTTCTTTGATGAAAATGGATTTATGGAGGTGGAAACACCCATGATGCAGACATTGCCCGGGGGGGCCGAAGCCACACCGTTTAAAACCTGGCACAATGCCCTGGGCATGGAGTTGTACCTGCGTATTGCACCGGAATTGTATCTGAAGCGGCTGGTGGTTGGCGGATTTGAAAAGGTGTTCGAAATCAACCGGAATTTCAGGAATGAAGGGGTCTCCACCCGGCATAATCCGGAATTCACCATGGTCGAGTTCTACCAGGCCTATGCCACTTATGAGGATCTGATGGATCTGACTGAAGAGATGTTTTCCACCATTGTCACCCAGATTGCCGGGGATAGACGTGTTGAATACCAGGGGGTGACCATTGATTTTTCCAAGGGGTGGAAACGTATTTCCATGATAGATGCCTTGTCAGATATTGGCGGTATTGATCCGGCCATTATGAATGACACCCAGGCGTTGCTTGCCTGCGCTGAAAAGGAAAATATTCAAATCACCAAAAAGGACCGGCATGGCAAAGTGCTGACCAAGCTTTTTGATTCCCTTGTGGAGCCTAAACTCATCCAGCCCACATTTATTACCGGATATCCGGTGGAAGTCTCCCCCCTGTCCAGAAAAAGTGATTCAGATCCTGAGCTTACGGACCGGTTTGAATTATTCATTGCCGGAAAGGAGATTGCCAACGGATTTTCCGAAATCAATGACCCTGAAGACCAGTATAACCGTTTTCTCATGCAGGTGCGTCAGCGTGATGAGGGCAATGATGAAGCGCATATCATGGATGAGGAGTATGTTCAGGCCCTTGAATACGGTATGCCGCCCACAGCAGGGCAGGGGATCGGCATTGACCGTCTTGTCATGCTGCTGACCAATGCCGCCTCCATACGGGAGGTGATTCTTTTTCCACATATGAAAAAACTGTAAACAATGTCTGTTGGGGCGGAACTTTTCATAGCCGGAAAATATCTGCGGGCAAAACGCAAAGAGGGATTTATCTCTTTGATCACGTTGTTGTCCGTGGCAGGTGTTATTCTTGGTGTCATGGCACTGGTCGTGGTTATTGCCGTCATGAGCGGATCGGAAACAGAATTTAGAAACAGAATTCTTGGACTGGAACCCCATATTCTTGCGATGAACTATTCCGGCCACTTTACCCCTGATCCAGATATGGAAAACGAGATCAGGCAGACCCCCGGGGTCACAGCCGTATCTCCCATTTTATTTGGCCAGGCCATGATACGCACATCAAGTTCTTTTTCCGGCATCATTCTTAGGGGGATTGAACCGGAAAAAGGGGCTACGCTGATTAAAGGATACACAACCCAAGACATTGAAAAAGCATTGAAGCAAAGAACAACGACAAAAGGCCTTCCCGGTATTATTCTTGGTAAGTCTCTGGCTCATGCCGTGGGGGTGACAAAAGGTGACCGTGTGATTCTTATGTCGGCATCGGGCATTATCTCTCCCATGGGGCAAATCCCATCAATGAAGCAGTTTGTGGTTGCCGGTACCTTTAAATCCGGCATGTCGGAATACGATTCCAGCCTGGCCTATGCCCGGTTGGATCAGGTACAGGCATTGGTGTCGGCCAAAGGCAAAGTGTCGGCTTTCGGCATTTGGACTGATGAGATATTCAATGTAAAACGTTTAAGTCAAAACCAACTTGGATTCATAAAATATCCCTATTACCTGCGCAACTGGATGGATATCAACCACAGCCTTTTTTCAGCATTGAAGCTTGAGAAAACCGCCATGTTTGTCATTTTAACGCTGATTATTCTTGTGGCGGCATTTAATATTGCATCAGCACTGATCATGATGGTTATGGAAAAAAACCGTGATATTGCCGTATTAAAGGCTATGGGCGCCCAAAATGCCATGATTCGCCATATCTTTATCATCCAGGGGATGATTATCGGCATCATCGGTACAGGTATCGGGACCACGTTCGGGGTGGGGATCTGTTACATCCTTAAACGATACGAATTTATAAAGCTTCCCGAAGCATACCCCTTTGCCACCCTTCCCGTGCAGCTTGACTATTCAGATGTTTTTTTAACGGCAGCATCCGCTCTTTTAATTTGTTTTCTGTCCACCTTGTATCCGTCCTATAAAGCGTCACGGATGAATCCCGTGGAGGCCATAAGATATGGATGACACGCCGTTGATTCAACTGAATGGGGTTTCACGGTCTTTTGTATCCAAAACCACTGCGCTGGAAATTCTGCACAAGGCGGATTTATCCATACAACAGGGAGAAACCATTGCTATCCTGGGAGCGTCAGGCATTGGAAAATCCACCCTGCTCAATATCATCGGCACCCTTGATAAACCGGATGAGGGACGTCTGCTGTTCCACGGTGAACAGATCCTGGGGTATGATGATGAAAAACTTGCCGCTTTCAGAAACAAACATATTGGTTTTGTTTTTCAATTTCACTATTTGCTCCAGGGATTTACAGCGGTTGAAAATGTCATGCTGCCTGGACTGATCAGTGGTAAATCTAAAAAAACTATTGAAAAACATGCAGTAAATATGCTTGAAAGAGTAGAACTTGGTGCACGGGTTGAATATAGGGTGGAAGATCTGTCCGGGGGAGAGCAACAGCGGGTGGCCATCGCAAGGGCACTTGTTATGGCGCCGGCACTGTTGCTGGCGGATGAACCCACCGGCAATCTGGATCAAAAGAACAGCCACGCGGTTCACCAACTCTTGAAAGAACTTAACCAGGAAATGGGGATGACCATTATCGTGGTCACCCATAATTCAGATCTGGCCGGCTTAATGGGCAGGAGACTGACGTTGAAAGACGGGAAAATCGTACCGCATACAGAGTAATAACCATCTAAAATGAATTCATTAGGGTTAGATATGAAAAATATTAAGTTCAGTCTATTACTTGCAGCCTTTTTCTGTCTTTTGGGGACAAGCCTTTTGTCTGCTGGGGAGCGGGTCGCGGTGGCATTATTCCCCTTTCATGTCCAGGCAGAGCAGCCTGACGAGAAAATTGCGCCGGCGCTGTCAAAAATGTTGAAGGAAAAACTTGAAAAGGACGGTGCAACCGTAGTGATTACCGACACCTTTGTTGATACAACTGACTGGGGATACGATCAATTCCGCCGGGAAGGTATCCGTTTAGGTGTTGACTGGATCATCACCGGCGACATTTTTATAGCGGGGCAGGCTGTGAGCATTGATTCGCAGATGCACAATGTATATGAAAAACATGCGCCTTTAACCTTTTTTTCACAATCTTCCAGTCTTTCAGAATTGTATGCCGGGGCAACTTCCCTGGAAAAAGATATTATCGGCGAACTGTTTCAGAAAAAAATTATTTCAGCCATTACCATCAAAGGCAATGTGCGTGTTGATGCAGATGCCATCCAGAGAGTTATCGCATCCCGAAAAGGCGATCTTTTAGATCGTACCGCATTAAACAATGATTTGAGCAATGTGTATAAAATGGGGTATTTTGATGATGTGGTCATTAAGAAACAGAACATGGATAAAGGGGTTGAGATCATTTTTGAAGTCCAGGAAAAACCCAGTGTCCGTAATATCCTCTTTGAAAACAATCATGTTTATAAGGAAGAAGAATTACATGAGGTTGTCGGAACATCAACCGGGTCCATTCTCAATGCGTATAAGCTGAACAATGATGTGAATAAACTCAAACGCCTGTATCATGAAAAAAATTACTATAATTGTTCAGTTTCCTATGATATCAAGTCATTGGAAAACCATCAGGCAGATATTATTTTCAATATCGAAGAGGGTGAAAAAGTAAAAATCACGGCCATTGAATTTGAGGGCAATAAATTTTTTGAAGATGATGATATCAAAGATGAGATGCAGACCCGGGAAAAGGGGTTCTGGTCATTTATAACATCTTCGGGAGAACTTGACGAAACAGAACTTGATAATGATGTGCTTCGCATAGAATCCTTCTATAAGAATAACGGATTTATCAATGTCAAAGTATCTGACCCAGTCGTGAATATGGGAACAGAAGAGATCACCATCCGGTTTAAAATTGATGAGGGGGTTCAATATAAAAATGGTGTGGTCAGCATTAAAGGCGATATTCTTACCACCGAAGAAGAACTTCTATCGCTCCTGGTTTCCCCGGAATCTGAATTGTATAACAGGGAACTGATCCGCAAGGATATGATTACCCTTAACGATTTTTATGCCAACCAGGGTTATGCCAACGTCAGGATCATTCCAAAAGCGGATAAGAATGACGCGCAAGCAATTGTAAATATAAGCTTTGACATCGATAAGGGGCCGCTTGTCTATTTTAACCGGATCATTATTACCGGTAACGAAAAAACCAGGGATAAGGTTATCCGAAGAGAGCTTGCCATTGAGGAGCAAGGTCTTTACAGCATAAAAAAAATCCAGCGTTCCAACAGGAACCTTGTGTTCAAAGACTATTTCCAGAAGGTCGACATCAAGCCGGTTAACACCAGGGAAGAAAACAAGCTGGATGTTCAGATACATGTTGAAGAAAAACCTACCGGAAATTTCTCTTTTGGCGGCGGTTTTGCTAGTGATGACGGTCTGTTTGGCCAAATTTCCCTTGAAGAGCGTAACCTGTTTGGTCGGGGGCAGACAGGCAAATTCACCGTTCGAATGTCCGGGGAAAATGCGTTGTATAATATTGCGTTCACCGAACCCTGGCTGTTTGACAGGCCGATTTCAGCCGGTTTTGATATCTATAAACTTGAAAACGAATATGACCATTATGACAAAGATGCTATGGGGCTCACCCTGCGTGGGGCCTTCCGCCAATTCTGGGATTACACCACCATGGGGTTGGTTTACAACATCGAAAAGTTTGATATCAAAGATGTGGAAACCCAGAATACATCAGTTACTGAAGGCTCTTACCTGACCTCAGGTATTATGCCTTATATCAGTTATGATTCAAGAAACCACCATTTTCTGCCCACACGGGGGATGTACCATAAACTGTCCATTGAATATGCCGGCGAATTTTTAGGCGGTGAGATTGATTTTACCAAATATATGGTGGAATCCGCTCTGTTTTTTCCTTTATTCTGGAAATTTTCAGCCGGTATTTACGCGAAAGGAGGATACCTTGATGACAGAAATGGTGGAAATCCGGATATAGACTGGGAACGCTTCTATCTTGGCGGTATCAAATCCATCAGAGGGTTTGATAATACTGATATCAACGGCACCAGAGATGGTTCCTCCATTAAGGTTGGCGGTGAAAAATATTGCCAGTTCAATATTGAAATGATGTTTCCCATTGCAGAAGAACAAGCGGTGTACGGCATTTTTTTCTACGACAGAGGCGATGTATATAACGACGGTGAGTATATTGAGCTGGGCGATCAGTTTTCCAGCTCAGGTTTTGAACTTAGATGGAACTCCCCGATGGGTCCCATTCGACTGACCTATGGTATTGTTATAGACGGTAAAGATGTTAAAAGTACAGGCGATGGTCAATTCGACTTTTCCATTGGCGCATTTTTTTAAAAATTTAAAATTTTATATTCGGAGGCATAAATGAAAAAACGTATTCTAATTTCGGTGGCTGTAATTATTGAAGTATTGTTTACCTGCAGTGCATTTGCTGGGGATGGAGCTAAAATCGGTTTGGTCAATTTTGAGAAAATAGTAAAAGAATCCAGCGCCGGTAAAATGATGCAACAAGACCTCAAGACTAAACTTGATCAACTTCAGGCAAAACTTCAGGCTGAGGAAAAAAAAGTTAAAGATATGTCAGATGCGTTAGAGCGTGAAGCCCTGGTGCTCAGTGCTGAAAAAAAGCTTGAGCGTCAAAGGCAATTGCGGGACAATGCAGATGATTTAAAAAAAATGAACGCTGACTATACCCAGGAAATGAAGATTCTGCAAAACAAGCGGATAAATCAAATACAAAAAGCTGTTTTTGAGATTGCCAACAAATTAGGAAAGGCACAAGGGTATACGTTGATCATTGAAAAAAAAGTGGCCGGTGTTATTTTTGCTGCAGATCATGTGGATATCACGGATGAGGTCATCAAAGAATATAATGCAACATACGCCAAGATAAAATAATTCATGCTTAGTGCAGACCAAATAGCTGCTATGGTGAATGCCCGGATACATGGGGATCCGGGCACAACCATTTCCGGGGTATCCTCCTTTGACGATGCCGGCCCCAAGGATCTGACCTTTGCCCAGGATTACTCTTTTTTTTCCCGGTTAGGTGAAACAAAGGCCGGAATAATCCTTGTTCCCAATGACGTGCCTGGGGTTTCCGGTATAACACTTCTTTACAGCGACAACCCAAAACTTGCATTTTTTAAGGTGGTGGCGCATCTGATGCCAGCAGAGCCGTTGGTGGCGTTTATTCATCCGTCGGTTGTTATTGCAGATGATTGTATCATTGGTGAGGGCACACGCATTGATGCCCATGTCAGCATAGGTAAGGAGTGCACCATTGGCAGCCATGTGCACATCATGGCCAATACGGTGATCGGAAATCAATGCCGGATCAATGATTCCTGCCGGATCAGCCCCAATGTCTTTTTGGCGGATAAAACACGAATCGGCAGTCAGTCTATTATTCATCCCAATTGCGTCATCGGGTCCGACGGATTTGGATTTGTCCAGGATGGCCACGCTCATGCCAAGCTGGTACATACAGGCAGCGTCCATATCGGTGACAGATGTGAAATCGGTGCCTGCAATACCATTGACAGGGGAACGTTAGGCATAACCCGCATCGGTAACGGCGTTAAAACCGACAATCAGGTCCATATTGCCCACAATGTCAAAATCGGAGACAATACACTGGTGGTGGCCCAGGTGGGGATTGCCGGAAGCACCATCATCGGCAAAGAGGTCATTATTGCCGGCAAAGCAGGTATTTCAGGGCACCTGCATGTAGGAGACGGGGCCATTGTGGGTCCCTATGCCGGCGTAACCGCAGATGTTGCGCCAGGGGATATCGTTTCAGGCATACCTCACATGTCCCATAAAACCTGGCTGAAAGCAGCCCGTATCATACCCCGCCTACCCAGTTTAAGAACACGACTGCGTTCCCTTGAACAACGGATAAAAAAGCTGGAAAGCAGCCGGACGGAGCAACCATGAGTCATCCGATTCAAAAAATTCATCCAACGGCAATTATTGATTCATCCGCAAGGATTGATGAGAATGTCACCATTGGCCCTTATACCATTGTCAAAGGAGATGTTACCATTGGTGCCGGCACAACCATCGGCCCTTATTGTACCATTGACGACCATGTCACCATCGGTCCGGACTGCAGCATTTTTCAGTACGCCTCCATTGGTGGTGCGCCCCAGGATCTTAAATTTCACGGAGAGCCCACCTATCTGACCATTGGCAGGAGGGCCATTATCCGTGAATTTGTCACCATTAACAGGGGCACGGAGGTGGGCGGAGGGATCACCGAGGTGGGTGAAGACAACTACCTGATGGCCTACACCCACATTGCCCATGACTGCAAAACCGGCAAAGGTGTCATTCTTGCCAACAACTCAACCCTTGCAGGACATATTGAGATCGGAGACTATGCCACCATCGGCGGGCTTGTGGCCATTCATCAATTTGTTAAAATTGGCGATTACGCCTACATCGGTGGTAAATCCGCTGTGGTCAAAGATATTCCACCCTTTGTGATTGCCGCAGGTGACCGGGCCACCCTCCATGGACTGAATAACGTGGGGCTTAAACGCCACAATTTTGAAACGTCCGTCATTCGCCAGTTGAAAAAAGCATACCGGATATTTTTCCGGATCGGATTGACAGTGACCCAGGCCGTGGAGAGAACCAGGGCAGAAGTTGAACAACTTCCAGAAGTCAACTCTTTTATTGAATTTATACAAAAGTCAAATCGTGGGGTGACACGTTAATTGCCATGAACACCTGCCAAGGCAACAATTGTTTTTCCCGCATCGGCTTAATTGCCGGAGGCGGCCAGTTTCCGCTGCTTTTTACCCAAAAAGCACGTGCAAATGGGTATGAAGTGATTGGGGCAGGATTCCACAAAGAAACCGCCCCCCAACTGGCCCAACTGACCCACCGGTTTGAATGGCTTTATCTGGGCCAGCTCAGTAAATTGCTCCGCTATTTTAAATCCCAGGGTGTTACCCAGGCACTGCTCATGGGCTCCATCAGCAAGGCCAATATTTTCAAAGATATAAGACCGGATTTCAAAGCCCTTGCCTTTATTGCCAAAACTGTGGGCACCCACGATGACAATATCCTTTCTTCCTTTGCAGACCTTTTGGAAACGCAGGGGATTACCCTGGTACCGTCCACCTTTCTTCTGCCAGAGCTTATCAGCCCTAAAGGATGCTGGACAAAACGAAAGCCGGACAAATCAGAAAAAAAAGATATTCACCAGGGATGGAAGCTTGCCAAAGCCGTCGGCCTTCTTGATATTGGCCAGTGCCTTGTTATTTCCAATGGAACAGTCCTTGCCGTGGAAGCCATTGACGGCACGGATGCCACCATAGAACGGGGCGGGCGGCTGAGCCGGGGCAATGGGGCCACGGCTGTCAAATTATCCAAGCCCAATCAGGATCTGCGCTTTGATTTACCCGCATCCGGATGCACCACTATTGAAACCATGCATCGCTCAGGGGTGGATGTGCTTGTGCTTGAAGCAGGGAAATCCATCTCATTTGACCGTGAAAAAATGATTGCCCTTGCAGATCATTACAATATTTGTATCATTGCCGTAACCGAGGATGAGTTCCATGAATAAACACCCCGGGCAGATCATGATCCTTGCCGGCGAACCTTCAGGTGACTTCCATGGGGCCGCCCTGGTAAGGGCATTAAAACAAGGTTGCCCTGGTATCCGGATTACGGGTATTGGCGGTAATGCTATGGCAGGGCAGGGGGCGGACATTTTCTTTCCCATTGATAAATTGTCCGCCATGGGACTTGTTCAGGTGATCAAGCAGTTAGGTACCATTAAACAGGCGTTTTCCCTTGTTAAACGACGATTAAAGACAGATCCCCCTGATGCTGTTGTGCTCATTGACTACCCGGGCTTTAACCTGAAAATCGCCGGCTTTATCAAACAGCATTATGATATTCCTGTCTGCTACTATATTGCGCCCAAGGTCTGGGCCTGGCATTCAAAACGCCTTGATGACATCGCAAACTTTACAGACCATGTGGCACTGATCTTTCCTTTCGAAATCCCCATTTATAAAGCCAAAAAAATTGCCGCCACCTATGTGGGAAATCCCCTGGTGGATGAATATCCCCAACCCTTACCAGTGTTAAACCAAGGCCAGAAAAAAGACCTGTCAACTGATCTGGTGATCGGCCTGCTTCCGGGGTCCAGATCCGCTGAAATTGATAAGCTGCTCCCTGTGATGCTGGATTCTGCCAGTATTATATCAAAAAGATATCCCCATTTAAGGTGCCTTGTTTCTTCGGGCATTCAACACCATGAACAACGTATTAAGCATATCGTTTTTCACCATCCACACAATGGGTTATGCCGGATTGTAACAGGGCGGCCAAAACAGATTTTTGAACAGGCTGATCTTTTGATTGCCACATCGGGGACCGTCACCCTGGAAGCGGCTTTAAATGTTGTCCCCACGGTTATAATATACAGAATCTCCGCTGTGGCCTACCGGCTTGCACAACTACTTGTGAAAACCAGATACATTGGGCTTGCCAATCTGATTGCAGGCCGTCAGGTCATGCCGGAACTGATCCAGGACCAGGCCAATGCCGGCACCATCAGTGAAACGGTTTTTTCAATGATACCTGATCTTGGGAATCATAGACAGCAGCTCCATCAGGTGCGCAGGCGATTGGGACTGCCGGGAGCCCCGAAACGAACAGCGGCCATCATATTTAATCTGATTTATAAAAAAAGGTCCATGGCTGTACGAGCCTGTTTGATAAATAGGAAATTTTTTAGTGATGAGTATTGAAGTCCCCCTGTTATGCATCTGTCTTTTTTTATCCGGTTTTTTTTCCATGTCTGAAACAGCGCTTTTTTCAATCTCTAAAGTTAAAGCCCTTCACATTTCCAGGGATGGTTCTAAGTCCGGGCGGCTTATCCTTAAGATGAAGGAAGACTCCCACACCCTTTTAACCACCATTCTCATAGGGAACAACCTGGTAAATATTGGTGCATCTTCCCTTGCCACATCCCTTGCCATTGGGCATTTTCAGTCCAATGCCGTAGGGATCGCCACTGGGGTCATGACGCTTTTGATTCTTGTTTTTGGGGAAATTTCTCCAAAATCCTTTGCCAACCACAACAATGTCGTGGTTTCAAGGGCCGTCATATATCCCCTGTACTGGTTGTCAAAAATTTTATGGCCATTGATTTTTATTCTTAATTTCATACCTAAACTGCACGGCACCATAGACAATTCCCAGGAAACGGTGACCGAAGATGAACTGAGGACCATGGTGGAAGTAGTGGAAGAGGAAGGCGAAATCAAAGAGGAAGAAAGGGAATACATCACCAATATTTTTGAATTTGATGACACCTGCTGTTCTGAGATTATGACACCCAGAGCAGACATGTTTGTGGTGGATGCTGCCGAAGGTCTTGATATTCCAAGGGTCTTAAAAACAGGATTTTCACGCATTCCCGTGATTGAGGATACCATAGATAATATTATTGGGGTGCTGCATATTAAGGATCTATTTTCCAGATATCTGGAAAATAAAAGTTCCCAGGAGATCACAGACAGCCTTGATGTCAAATCAATTATGAAACAACCGTATTTCATACCCGAATCAAAGAAACTGGATTCACTGCTTAAAGCCTTTAAAGCAAAAAAGAGTCATATGGCTGTTGTGATTGATGAATATGGTGGTGTGTCCGGTATCGTAACCCTTGAGGATGTGGTTGAAGAAATTTTTGGAGAAATTGCCGACGAGTCTGATCAAAATACACCGGACATTGTCAGGATCAAGGGGGACAAATGGCTGGTGTTAGGCAAAACAGATATATATCATCTCAATAAAGCGCTGAATTTGACTATTCCTGAATCTGCAAACTACGATACCGTCTCGGGATTTTTTCTGGAACTTGTGGAGCGTATCCCCAATCCCGGAGAATCCGTCCAAATGAATAACTGGGTCTTTTCGGTAAAGGAGATGGATGGCAACCGGATTCAGTCGTTTATCATTAAACCGCTTGAAGAGTCTTGATTTTAAGAGCCTGTTTGATAATTAGGGAATCCAAGCGAAATCTTATGAAAATGGCTCCAATTTTCACAAACTTTCTGTTAACAGCCGGACTATTGACATAAGATTTGGGGGAATTGGAGCCATTTTCATGGGATTGCAGCCGATTCATCAATTATCAAACAGGCTCTAAGATTCCGGTACCAATGTCAGGATATGCTTTGCATGAGCCTTAATGGCGGCATCTGAAAACCACCAATACCGGACAGAACCATCCATAAAATCTTTGACCAGGTCTTTCTGGTGGGAATGAAAGGTTCGACCTGCCGCACCGCCCGGTAACACCGCCATGAACTTTTCATCATCCCCCATATCCGCCACAAAGCGCAGGGATGCACAATGGGTCACGGTATAGGGTGTTTCAAAATCATACCACCCCCGGTACAGGGTTTCACCGGATCCGCCCATGGGCATGGGTCCTGTGCCAAATAAATCCTTTAGTTGTCCTTTGCGGACAAGGGGATTAACCAGTTCAAGGGTGTGCAGATCCCCCCAGCGCCATTGGACAGGGTCATCGCCAAGAATTTCAGACAGCTCCTTTCGGGTGCTATGGGCGGCCCGGACAAAAAGATCTGCCATGGTTTCTGTTTTACCGGCAGTACGCAGATCATCAAAAAAAAGACTCTCCCCGGCCAGCACAAACTGCAGGAGGCGTTCCTGCCAGTAATACCAGGAATTCAACAGGGTCAACACCTTTTGCGGCCCCAGATCATCTTCAAAAACAGCCAGTGCAAAATGGCGGTAGATGGATTGAAACAGCAAAGGTCCTGGCTTTTCTGGATCATCTTTATAATCCCAGTCCGCCAGAATCCGCCCCAGATCTTTTGTCTCCGGGGTTGCCAAAAGAATTCCGGCCATAACCGGTGCAATGCGCCGGGCCATTACATTGCCTGTATCCCTTTGATATTGAAACAGATCCAAAGGGACTTGCTTGGCTTTGCCTGTCATAAGTTCCTTTAGCCGTTCATAACGAAATGACGGTGCAAAAAAGGATGAATAATACCCTGGAAAGCTGGAATCCACCGTTTTATTGTTGCAGGTGCCCACCCATTTTTTTGCCGGGTTCATCTGCCCGGGCATCTGATCCGGGGCAATCCAGCCCTGCCAGTTGTCTGTCGAGTCTTTGACCACATAGGGAAACGTGCCGCCCTGGCGTCGTATGGGAATCCGGCCGGATGTCGTGTGGCCGATATTGCCGGAAGTGTCTGCAAACACCCAGTTAAAACAGACTATGGGCAGATCCTGCATGGCCCGGGAAAGCTCTTCTGCATTTTTTGCCGTAAGCAGATCCAGCACTCCGATATCAGGGGTCATGGATTCCATTGGTGCAAACCGCAGCGTGACCACCTTGTTGCTGTCCAGACCCTTGAGGACTTTGGACACCACCGGTCCCCTGCGGGTGGTCCGGATATCCAGATCTTCTGTTCGAAAACCGCCGGGCGCATCCTTATCTTTAATTTTCAAACACTCTTTAATATGGCCAAAGGCGATGGAGTGGTTTCCCTCCAGATAATGGTCCGGATTTCCCGGGTCAACGGTTTCAATATAGAGGTCCACCATGTCACCATAATTGTTGGTGGCAGACAAAGCAGTGTGCTCGGTGCGCCCCACCCCCATACCCGGGATGCCGGGAATCTGAACGCCAACGGCCCGGATGCCGGGGCAGATCAATCCTGCCGGATACCAGACCCCCGGCAGTATTCTTGGATCCAGGTGAGGATCGCCCGCCAGCATCGCAGATCCGGTCACGGATTTTTCCGGGGACACGGCCCAGTTGTTACTTCCCACCCGCAAGATCCTGTCCCTGGTAAAGGCCAGAAGCCCTGGGTCAAAGGGCAGGGACAACCCAAGGTTCTCTTTAGGCGGCATGACAATCAAGCCCTTGTCATCGGGGTCATCCAGATTCATATTCAACGGCAGAAGCATGGCGGTTTTTTCATACCCTAGGGTATCCAGCAGCATTTGGGAGATGATCTCCGTGGTCAGGTTGGCTGCCGTGGAATAGCCCATATAGAACAGTACACCAAGGCAGTCTTCCACCTGCCATAAATCGGGTTTAATCCCGGCCAGACGAAATTCCAACGCAAGATCATCCGGGCACTCTTTTATAAAGGTATTTATACCGTCCACATAGTGCTGGAACTGTTCTGCCAGGACAGGATTCAATATCCGGGCCTGTTTTTTCGCCATGCGTGAAATGCCGATGGTGCGCATGCGGATATCCAGATCCCTGGCCTTGTCCCCTGCCATCTCGCAGATCCGTCCTTCATAATACATCCGGGTCAACTGCATCTGGAACAATCGGTCCTGGGCCGTGATAAACCCCTGGGCAAAAAACATGTCCCCAATGTTTTCAGCATGGATATACGCAATGCCGGCATCATCCCGGATGACGGTCACCGGATAATCCAGGCCTGCCAATTTTAATTGTCCGTCATCTTGGTAATCATTGAGCTGTGGCAGAAAGAAAAAAAGAATAACACAACAGACAGCCATCAGAACGATCGCGACACTGACACGCCGAATCCATTTCATGAGGACTCCTTGAATGATGAGTAAGTAAAATTACCCCATCATATGCCCTGAACCCGGTCAATGTCAAACCATCTATACCATCTTGACCACACGCCCCAGTGACTGTTTTTTAACGGTGGATCAGGTCCCTGGTCAAAAGGCGTTGCCCAAAGTAATTCATCAAAGACAATCAAAAAATCATGCCTTGCAATCATCTGCACGATGGTTTAATTTTTGACCCATTACTTACGTTTTTTATCTAAAAGAGAACATAACCCATGAACACCGACCAGCAATTTTCAGCCCTGCCCGCATTCAGACGCATTGTGGTCAAAGTGGGCTCAGGGGTGCTGACCCGGAAAAACAGCCTTAACATTGAGATCATCAACAGCATCGCAAATCAGATCTGTGCACTCCACCACCGGAATATGGAAGTGATCCTTGTCTCCTCCGGGGCCATGGCTGCGGGCGTTAAAAAAATCGGTCTTAAAAAAAGGCCGTCGGAAACCCCCAAGCGCCAGGCCGTTTCCGCCATTGGCCAGGCAGATCTTATCCGTGAATGGGAAAAGGCCATGCAGCACTGCGGCCGGAAAGTGGCCCAGATTCTTTTGACCAGGGGGGATCTGTGCGACCGGGTCCGGTATCTGAATGCCAGAAACACCTTGAACACGCTTCTGGAATGGCAGGTGCTGCCCATTATCAACGAGAATGACACCGTGGCTGTCAAATCCCTGCAATTTGGAGACAATGACAACCTGGGCGCCATGATGTCCATGCTGCTTGGGGCGGATCTGATGATCAATCTCACCGATATCGGCGGTCTTTACAATAAAGATCCCCGGCAGCATGAAGATGCACAGTTGATCAGACAGGTAACAGCCATGAACAGTGATATCGAAGCCATGGCCGGAGAGATTGCCGGACCGTTGGGCACAGGGGGCATGGGCAGCAAAATAAGCGCCGCCAAAAAGCTGACTGCGGCAGGCATTCCCATGGTCATCGCCTGCGGCCTGGAACAGGATATCCTGATCAAAATTGCAGATAATAACTATACCGGCACCTATTTTGTTCCCAATGAACAAAAGGCCTCATCCAGGAAAAACTGGATCGGCCTGACCCTGCAGGCCAAAGGGCGAATTACCATTGACCGGGGGGCCCAGAAAGCTGTAGTGGAAAGGGGAAAAAGCCTGTTGCCCTCAGGCATCACCCGGGTGGAAGACTATAACTCCTCCCTAAGTTGAGGCATAATGAATAGCAAAATGGGAGTGATAAATCTATCCGCCTAAAGGCGGAGGTTTTAACCTTACTTGAGACTAATAAAGGAGAACCATATTTATGTCTTTGGAAAATCAGATCATTGAAATTGCCAAACAGGCCAGGGCAGCAGCCCGGATGATGGCAACCCTGCCGGCAACACAGAAGAACAGCGCGCTTTTTGCCATTGCCAGACAATTGGAACAGGATAAAGAGATCATCCAGGCGGAAAACGCAAAGGATGTGGCAGCAGCCCGGAAGAACGGATTATCCGATGCCATGATTGACCGGCTGACGATTACGGATAAGGTCCTGGACGGGATGGTTGAGGGGCTGGAATATGTGGCCGGTCTGGAAGATCCTGTGGGGACATTATCGGATTCCACCATCCGGCCCAACGGGCTTGAAATGGCCAGAATGCGTATCCCCCTGGGCGTTATCGGCATTATCTACGAATCAAGACCCAATGTCACCGTGGATGCGGCAGGGCTGTGCTTGAAGGCCGGCAATGGCGTAATCCTGCGGGGTGGGTCCGAAGCGATCTGCTCCAACAGGGCCCTGGCCCGGGCCATTGGGCTTGGGATTTCCACAGAAGGCCTGCCCGCCGGTGCGGTCCAGGTGATCCCCACGCCGGACCGGGCTGCCGTGGATATCATGCTCAAACAGGAAGAGTATATCGACCTGATCATACCCAGGGGCGGCGAAGGCCTGATCCGCCATGTTGTGGCCGCTTCCAGTATCCCCGTTCTCAAGCATTACAAAGGGGTGTGCCACGCCTATGTGGATGATCTGGCAGACCTGGACATGGGGGTCAGCATCGTACTCAATGCCAAGGCCCAGCGGCCCGGGGTATGCAATGCCCTGGAAACCCTGCTGGTCCATGAAGGTGTGGCGCAAACATTTCTGCCTATGGCCCACACAGCCCTGGCCCAGGCTGGTGTTACGATTAAAGGGTGCCCGAAAACGTGTGAAATACTGCCCGATGCACTTCCCGCCACCGAAGCGGACTGGCCCATGGAGTATCTGGCGCTGACTCTGGCCGTCAAGGTGGTCGCAGATATGGATGATGCCATAGCCCATATCGCGGCCTACGGCTCCAACCACACCGAAGTGATTATCACAACGGATCTGAACCGATCCAGGCGTTTTATCCGGGAAGTGGACGCATCCCTTGTCATTGTCAATGCATCCACCCGGTTCAATGATGGGGGCGAACTGGGCCTGGGCGCTGAGATCGGCATATCCACCTCAAAGCTGCATGCTTACGGCCCCATGGGCATAAAAGAGCTCACCACCACTAAATTTGTAGCGTGGGGAAATGGACAGATCAGATCCTGATCCATGGGCAAACAAAATACCCACCATCCAAAGGAGATTGTTATGGTTCATCAGCAGGAGACGTTTTGGCAGTCCATTTAGACCCCATTGGGGTGATCCATACCTGTTTCAAGGAAAAATTCGGCATCCCCCGGCAATCCAACCTTGTGGATAAGGCACCGGGGATGCTGGAATTTTTTCCTGAATTTGCAAGGCCCGACGCGGTAAGAGGACTTGAACAGTTTTCCCATATCTGGCTGGTGTTTGTTTTTCATAAGGCTGTGAAAAAGGATGGGACATGGCCTGTCATGGTACGGCCTCCCCGTCTTGGGGGCAATAAAAAAGTGGGCGTCTTTGCCTCACGCTCTCCTTTCCGGCCCAACCCCATCGGTATGTCCTGTGTACGGCTTGAACACATTGAATATATGAGCAAAGGGCCGGTGCTTCACCTGACCGGCGTGGATATTCTGGATCAGACCCCTGTGCTGGACATCAAACCCTATCTGCCCTATTCAGACAGGCTGGACACTGCCCGGGACGGTTTTGCACCCGCGCCGGACAACCAGATCTGCCAGATCCGTTTTTCAGACACGGCAGCAGCCCAGATCCGGGAAAGGGAAAAGAGTATACCCAATCTGCGGGCCATCATCACCCAGGTGCTGGAAAATGATCCCCGGCCCGCTTATAGCAATGCCCAGTTTTCCAGTATAAAAAAAGACGCCCGCACTGATGGATGGGATAACGAGCGTGTATACGGTATCCGGCTGTTTGACCTTGATCTCAAATGGCAGGCCGCAGGCAATAAAATCAGGGTGCTTTGCCTCGACAGGCTGTGAATCATGAAGTATCAAACTTTAGGACTGTAATGGCGCTTCAACCAGGATCCCAGCCCGTCAAGGCCGGGAAACAGTACACGCTCCGTGATATTGCACAGATCCAGTTTATCCCGGCATTCCCATTTTAACTCCGCCGGAATAATGATGCGCTGGAACAGATCGGCATGACGGCTGAGCCAATCATCAATGACACGGCGGGGATTGGGCATCACTGAAAAAAGCGCATACTGGTTTACGATGCGCTCGTTAATGGATGGCGGCTCAAAAAAAAGCAGGAACTCATTGGGCAGGCCCAGGGCATCAAACTGGGTTAAGGTTTCAACATATTGATAAAAGGTTGTTTCCCCGGCATGACAGTCCGGCCTTTCCTGGCCGATGCTGGTGAGCAGCTCCACGGTAAACGCCTGGGCGCCTTCTGCGGCCAGTTGTTCTTTAAGTTCCGGCGGCAGCCGGTCATGGACCTGCTCATAATTGACCCGCCAGATCACCCCATCCAGGTCAAACCGCTCAAGATTGGCCAGGGCAAAATGAAGGGCAATATAGGGCGAATAGGTCCAGTCCATCAGACGGGTGGGCAGTCCGTGGTGCTGGGCCACAGCCAGAAGGTGCCAGAAGGAGTCAGGTTCTTCCCGCCCCTGGGCCCTGGAATATTTTCGGAAATTACGCAGCAGATGTTTTTCAAGGGACCAGAACGGTCCGCCCAGGCGCATCAAAGAGGTTTCAAGACGGTAGGATGCATCGGACAGGCCCCGGTAAACAAATGGCGGCCGGAACCGTTGAATACCGTCATTCCAGGATCCTTTAAACAATTCCTCCTGGAGCATGCCCCAGGAATCCACAGTAATGTCCGCCATAGAATTTCTCCCACCGGGCAATCCCGGTTTCTTTAGAGCGTGTTTGATAATTGATCAATCTGATCCTCACCAAAAACCATAATCCCCTTCTGCCTTAAAAGCGCGGTTGTCACCCCCATGCCGTCCACAAGGCGCCGGCTGAAACTGCCGTCATAGATCCGGCAGCTTCCGCAGGATGGGCTTTTTTGTTTCAAAAGGGCTGTCTTAATACCACAGGAAACGGCCTTGTCCAACGCGGCCTGTGCACCCTTGATAAAAAAGGCGGTAACATCAGCCTGCCCAGTGATCACCCGGGCCGTTTTCGCCCACACCCCCGGGCCGCCGCCGGCGGTAATTTCTGCCGGGGGCCGGGGCACAGGCAGGCCGCCATCCATTTCCGGACAGACCGGAACCAACAGCCCTTCAGCCTGCCATTGCTCAATGCGTTCACATTCAATGGGGCAGGATCTGCCGTCATAGCGGACCGGCTCTCCCAGAAGACAAGCTGAAATCAGTATCTGTTCCATGGAACAATCTTATACCAGTATCGCTCTGGTTTGTAAAAGACTCTCAAGACCCATCATCCACAGCTCTTCGCAAGTCGCAGGTATCGCCGGCAACAAAACAAATGATGGCCCTTTCCAGTCTTGGGTAATCCGGGTTAAAGGTTCCTCTTCTCCAGTAATCGTAATCCAGGGCTTTTCTGGCCGCTTTCGAAGCAATGTCCTTTTCTCCGAAAATGGTTTTTGCTGACCCTTTTTGGCACTTATTAAAATCTGCCATATCTGGTGGGGTATCATAGGCTTTGCATTGGTGATACTTACCATTGACGCCGTAATGGGGATCTGCCGGACTCATGGACAGGGCGGTGTGGGCGTAGTTCGCAAACCGGTATGAGGTTCCCTGAAATTGCCTTTCCACCGGAAACGGTTTAACCTCTTTGATGTCCTTACAGGGCGGATCAATGTTGTGCCCGGCATGGCGGGATGCATACCAGATCAAGCTGCGGCGCGGGGCGGTCACCCGGTCACAGAAAAACTGACGGGCGGCATTGGCGTCAATGGTTGCATCGTCGGCACTGACGGCCATGAGAACCGGAACGTCAATGGGGGGTTTACTGTTCATGATGTTTTTGGTGAGCAGGTAAAATTCAGCGCCGGCATTGACTGAAAACGATTCATATCGCGCGGCGTCTCTTTCTTCAAATGTGGCGAGCCAATCCTTTACCCCGCGCAGGTAGGGGCCCAGAAAGGCAGCCCCTGACCTGGCCTTGACAGCTGTGGAGATCAGGATCAGGCCTTTGATTTTTGGACTTTTGGGGGTGTCCTGCACATGGCGAATGGCCAGAGCCGTGCCCGTGGAAAATCCAACCAGGTAGAGATCGGAAATCGACCCCATCTTTTCAAAACTGCGAACCCCATAGTCGGTGATGGCCATCCACTCTGTATGTTTCATGTCCAGGGAGTCCCCGGCAACCGTACCGTGGCCGGGCAGCAGGACCGCCCGGATGGTTCCGTTGGGATAGGCCTGGTGCAGGGAATCGGCAATACTGCGCATCAAGTAAGGGGAGTCGGTGAGCCCGTGGATGAGAAGAAAGCCCTTGCCTTTGCCGGGCCCTGTGCTGCCGTTTTCCGGCAGGAGCTCAAAGGGTCCTCGCATTTGCGCGACCTGGGCAGCCGGATATGCTCCAAGATATGGGCTGTCACCATTGGCGAACCGAAGCTCATTTAAGATCTGTTCAATGTTTTTTCTGCTTTCCTGAACATATTGACTGAAGGGTAAATCCAGATCCAAAGGAACGCCGGCCGGACTGTCGCTTGGTTTCAGGAAAGAAGGTTTGGGGGTGCAGGAAATAAGTAAAAACAAGAAAAAAACAAAGAACCCGTTTATTTTCGATTTCAACATATTGATTCTCCTTTGGCTGATAAGGCCGCCCATTGGCAAAATAAAATCATCCATCTACTTGTCTTTTAGCCGCCCTCGGCGTTACGACAACGGACACATATATTCCATCCAGTATGCGTCCATTGGCCTGCCTTGATGGCAACTTATATGTCAATAGTCCCGCTATTAACAGAAAATTTGTGAAAATTGGTTCTCATTTTCATGAGATTTCGCTTCGATCCCCTAATTATCAAACACGCTCTAAGTGATTCTTAGTTGAAAAATGCACACAACGCCACTGGAGCACAAAGATTTTATTCGACTTTGTGCGAGCATAAAAGCCATGTTATGTTATAACAGCAAATAAACAAATATGCGCTGAGGATGCAAGATGAAAAAACTACCTGTAGGCATCAGCAATTTAAGAAAAATTATTGAGGAAGGCTATGCATATGTGGATAAATCCCGGTTTGTTCATAAGCTTGATCAAATGGGTACATATTACTTTCTCTCCCGTCCCAGGCGTTTTGGAAAATCCCTGCTTATCGACACCCTGAAAGAGGCATTTGAAGGAAATAAGGAGCTATTTTCAAACCTTTGGCTACATAATCACTGGGACTGGGAAAAGCATCACCCGGTAATCCACATCTCCTTTGGCGGCGGCGTGATCAGGAGCCGTGAAGAGCTTGACCAAAGAATCAGGGATATTCTTCACACAAATGAGACAAACCTGGCAGTTACCTGCCGGCAGCCCAATGACATACCCGGATATTTTGGCGAACTGATCCGGAACAGTGCAAAAAAATATGGCTTGCGCGCGGTTATTCTGATTGATGAATATGACAAACCCATCCTGGACAACATATCTGAACATGCCCGGGCCTGGGAGATCCGGGAAGGATTGAAAAATCTTTATTCCGTTGTCAAAGACAATGATGCGGATATCCGGTTTGCACTGCTCACCGGTGTATCCAAATTTTCCAAGGTAAGTTTGTTTTCCGGATTGAATAATCTGACTGACATCACTTTGGAGCCTGAGTATTCCGCAATTTGCGGTTATTCAGAACCCGAAATGACCCAGATTTTTTCCGATTACCTGGGCAATAAATCTTTGGAAGATATCCGCAAGTGGTATAATGGATATGCATGGCTTGGCCAAAAGGTTTATAATCCTTTCAGCATACTCAATTACCTTCGTACCGGAACCTTTCGCAACTATTGGTTTGAGACGGGAACGCCGGGATTCCTGATTAATCTGCTTGAAAAAAGAAAATATTATATCCCCGGCATTGAACATATCCAGGCATCTGAAGCCCTGATCGGCGCGTTTGAAGTTGATTTTATTGAACCGGAAAATCTTCTTTTCCAGGCAGGCTATCTCACCATTGAGCATGCACAGCGGGTGGCGGGCAAAACCTTTTATACACTGGGGTACCCGAACATGGAGGTAAAAGCCAGTTTGTCAGATTATATCTTAAGCCGGTATTCCCATGACAAGGTAATGAAAGAAAAAGTGCAGCTTAAGATTTACCAGGCTTTCCAGGAAAAGAATCCGGATGCCCTCAAAACGATTTTTCAATCTCTTTTTTCTTCTATCCCCCATGACTGGTACCGGAAAAATAAGCTTTCCCAATATGAGGGGTATTATGCCTCGGTCTTTTACTGCTATTTTACGGCCCTTGGTCTTGATGTCACCCCCGAGGATACCACCAGCCATGGCCGCATTGATATGACCGTTCAACTGGACGATAACAAGGTTTACATTTTTGAATTCAAAGTCGTGGATATTGACAAAACCCCGGGAACAGCGCTGGCACAAATCCGGCAAAAAGGCTATGCAGACAAATTCCGTGAAAAGTCTGATGAAATCTATCTTGTCGGCGTTGAATTTGACCGAAACCAGCGAAACATCATCCGGTTTGAGTGGGAGCAATTAAAAAAACATGAGGGGCTATCGGCTAGATAGTCATAAACCTTTCCCCCCAACCAACAGACACATATAACCAATATGCGTCCATTGGCGTGCCTTGATGGCGACTTAAAATCCGGCGTATCTGTGGCAGATTTAATTTTGATCATGGGCCTTAATTCACTGAAAAAACAGGCGGACTGTACTTCTATAACTCAACAATTCAGTTTTTACTCAATTTCTTCAAATTCAACGCAGAAACAATAAAACCCATCATATAGCTTGTCTTTTACCTGGTTTCCGGCCTCCAGTCTGGGGGCCTTTGATTCTGAGAGATGAACTTTCAAAGTTGCGCCTAAGCCAATAACCATTGGGATAAAGATCAACAGCCCGGTATAAACGGACCTGGCATAATTTATGCTTTTGTTGGGTCATTGAATCAGACCTAAAAGATTTCAAAGGCGGTTCGGAAACAGCAAATTAACACGTGAAAGAGAACAGCCATGAAACCATACGGCAGAAAGACAAAAAAACAGGTGGGTGAATTTCTTGCCCTTGGCAATCGAAGCCAGGCTCTGGCCAAGCTGGCGCAGATTCCGGATGCCCAACTCACCGGACATCTGTTCTCTTATTTTTACAACAAGGAGGAACTGATCAAGTTCCGCAGCGTAACTGCAATGGGGGAGCTTGTGGTAAGGATTGTAGAGTATTCCACAGAAAAGGCCAGAATAATTTTAAGACGGATCATGTGGAACCTGAACGATGAATCCGGCGGCATCGGCTGGGGTTCCCCCGAGGCCATGGGAGAGATTTTAAGCAAAAGCCCGGGGCTGGCCCGGGAATTTAAATGCATCCTTTTTTCTTATCTGGATGACAAAGGCAACCACATTGAACATGAAATGCTCCAGCGCGGGGTTTTGTGGGGCATTGGTACATATCTTGGTGCAGTACCCTGGGGTCTGACCGATGTGACCAGGGTACAACTCCAGAACCACCTTTCCTCTAAAGACCCGGTAAAGCGCGGATATGCCATCAGGGCACTGTCCAATGCCCAAGTTTTAAAATCTATGGTTCTGCCTGATTTTATCCAGGCAGACAAAACAACCATTGATATTTACACAGGGTGGGATTTTACGGCTACCCGGATATCAGGTTTGCTTCATGCCTGCAGCCCGGAGCAGATCCTGGCCGGAAATCAATAATTACCCATGGTTACTTACCCTGGTGTGAAACGATTAAAGAGAATTTACCATGCTTAATAAACAATGTGACATCAACATCGCACGCACCATTGAGCTGGCCCACAAAATGATAGAACTGGCCCAGACCGGATATGAACACCATCAAGACCCGGGATGCGGCGTACTTTATGGAATTTTGCTGGATTCCGGTTACAAGCTTCTTGATCTTGCGGAAAAAGAAAAACAGGCTCATATTTTAAAAGGCTGGTGGGCTGAATCCATTGATAAAGGAGTGAGTTGATGAGCATACAAAAAAAACCGGTAATTGATCTTGGCTGCTGCAATAGATGCGGGATCTGTGTTGATCTGGCTCCTCACGCCTTTGAAGTCAATGATGCCAATAGCGGAGGCAATAGCATCTCTTTCGTTGCTTTGGTTTTGTGCAAACCCGTTTTGTTTTTATATACAACATCAATTTCCTTGATATCGTCATTATAGTAAATATTATACACTTCAGTAGGTGAGAACTCGTCAATTTTCTTTCCATTTATCGTTACCAATTCGTCTCCGATTTCAACGCCGATTTTATCTGCCGTTGTCCCCTCCCAAAAACCGGCAATCACTGTTTTTCCGTCTTTGTCCTTATTCACGATTGTGCCGAAAGAATAGATGTTTGTTGGGAAAGTCAATTTGTCATAAGGTGTTAGTGTCATCTCACGGCCAGGATAGTTCAGTGTAACCAGAAAATTGGATAGAAATTTTTTCCCGATGAGAATGTCCCGGTGGGGTAGCGAGATAACTGGAATGTCATGGGCCACTAATGTTCCTATTTTCATACTTTTAACTCTCAACAACATGTTGTTTTCCCAGGTTTTAAATGCGGCACCCCCAACGTTTCCTTTAGCTTTAACCACCGGCCCGGATTTATAACCATCCGTTTTTTCAACGAGTGAAAGCGGCAAGGTTGCCAAAAACGGCGCTCCAGTATCAATGATCCCATACACGTTAATGTGATTGTCAATAGTGCATTCAACTCTTGGGGCATAGCCCATTTTCATGTCTGTAGAGAACTTTATTATATAATCACCCTCTTGGGCTGTTGTCGGCGCTGTGTTGCCATCAAGAGTCAATTTTTTATTTTTATAATCAATGGTGACCTTAAAATACCGCAAAAAATTTGATCCGAGCAGGCCATCAATTTCCATATCCGGAACCTTTAGACTCCCCCCTAATTCGGAAAAATCCAATATTCCGGCCGCACATTCAGCGACCGACATATTACCGAGGCCCAGTAAATCAAGACTTATCAATTGCATGGGCTTGGTGCCACCAGCGGTGTCTTTTGCAACGATCTCCACGCCGGCAGAAAGATTGAGTTCCATAGCTGTTTTGCTGCTGACAACAGTCAGAGTTCCTGTATCAACCATGAAATGGTATTGCTTATCGGAATTATTGATTTTAACCGGCACAACGATTACATGTTCACCCTTTATTTTAAAGGGGATGATGGTTGACTGATCATTTTTTATGATGGGCTTCCCGCTACTCACGACAGAAATCGCTTTCAGTGTTGTGCAGCCGGAAACAACCGAAAGGATGCATATGAACATGATTCTGTATAAGCATAATCTTATCATAAGCCGATCTCCTTCACGAAAAAAAATTTATATTGATTCCTTTAACAAAGCCTTTTAATTCAGAAATTGCTCGGTCGGGTATTAATTCAATGTGACCATCATACTCAACAACACGCATTTTTTTAAAATTTACGACTCACAAAGTCAATAACTATAACCAAGTTTTTTGGTGTAGCCTAATGGAGCAAGTGTTAGAGCGTGTTTGATAATTAGGGAATCGAAGCGAAATTCCATGAAAATGAGAACCAATTTTCACAAATTTTCTGTTAATAGCCGGACTATTGA
>PDTI01000032.1 GCA_002747145.1 Desulfobacter postgatei | reverse complement strand
CCTTGAATTGGGCACGGTGTGTTTTACGCTTTTTACTCATTATCAGATCCTCCTGCTTTTTGAGTCTGACTTATAGCTTAACACATTGTCCAGTTTTTTTGGGGCCACCGCCGCACCCAATATAAATTACAGATTTTTAATTAATCGCACCATATCCCTGACGGCTGTGCCCATTCCTGTCATGACTGCTTTTGATACGATGGCATGTCCGATACTGTATTCAGTAATTTCATGCAACCCCTTAAATGCCTTGATCGAATGATAGCAGATTCCGTGTCCGGCATGGACGCTTAAGTTCAGGCGGGTACCGATTTTTGCTGCATCCACAATCCTTGAATATTCTTTTTCCCGGTCATACGAAGTTGTGGCATCGCAGAATACACCGGTATGTATTTCAATGGCGTCGACATTAATTCTGTGGGCCATTTTGATCTGATCCAGTTCAGGGTCAATGAAAATGCAGACCTTGATTCCAGCATTTTTCAGTGTGATTACGGCCTGGCGGATATGTTCCATATGGGTAATCACATCAAGCCCACCTTCGGTGCTCAGCTCCTCTCTTTTTTCAGGTACCAGGGTGACGGTTTCGGGTTTGATGTCCAGGGCAATACCCAGCATTTCACTGGTGGCTGCCATTTCGAGTATCAATCGGGTTTTTATTGTCTGGGAAATCAGCCGGACATCTCGTTCCTGGATGTGGCGGCGGTCTTCCCGCAGGTGCACCACAATGGCATCTGCCCCGGCGGTTTCTGCGGTTAGGGCGGCATGAACCGGTTCCGGGTATTTGGCCCCCCTTGCCTGGCGCAACGTTGCCACATGGTCGACATTGACTGCTAATTCAGCCATTTTAATATCCTTTAAATTGCAGTTAGATTCGGGTTGCCTTCAATACGTTTTAGTAGTTCCAGGCTCTTTTCTTCCATTACACGGGCGTGCTTCTCATCCAATTCATGGTCAAACCCAATCAGGTGGAGAATGCCATGTATCAATAATTGAGACATCCGCTCATCTGTGGAAATTCCTGCCGCCAGGGCTTCGGCCCGCGCTGTATCAAGGGAGATCACCACATCCCCGAGAAGCCCTGGGGTAATATCTGAAAATTCTCCTTCCTGCATGGGAAAGGAGAGAACATTGGTGGGAGCGTCTTTGCCCCGGTATTTCCGGTTCAGATCCCTGACCTGTGCATCATCCGTAATTACAATGGATATTTCGTGGTTATCACAGCCCAAGGCGTTTAAGATCTGTTCTGTCTTTTTGTACAGGGAGGGCGTCAGCAGGCTCTCCCTTTGGTGGTTGTCTATCAGTATCTTTAGGTTTCCCATTCTTGTTGTCCTGCTTTTTATCCTGTCTTTTGTCTTGGGGCTTGTCAGGGTACTCGATGCGGCTGTGATGGATAGAGGTTAAAATCGTATTAAAACTTTTGGCGATTTGGTGCAGATCTTTCAGTGTCATTTCGCATTCTTCGAGCTGGCCGTCGGCAAATATGTCATTGATCAGCCCTTTTACACGGCCCTGGATTCTGGATGGAGTCGGGCGCTCCAGTGCCCGGGTCGCGGCTTCTGCCACATCCGCGAGCATGACAATACCCGCCTCCCTTGTCTGGGGTTTGGGGCCTGGGTATCTGAAATCTTCTTCATTAATGTTTTCATTTCCGGCGTTCACACTTTTGTTATAAAAATATTTTATCAGAGATGTCCCGTGGTGCTGGATAATGCCTTCCACAATTTCATTGCCCAGTTTGTGTTTTTTTGCTATTTCTACGCCTTTTTTAACATGACCGATAAGGATTAATGCAGACATGGATGGGGAAAGCTTATCATGACGGTTGCGCCCGTCTGCCTGATTTTCAATAAAATACATGGTTTTGTCCAGTTTGCCGATATCATGGTAATATCCCATGACTTTGGCCTTGAGACTGTCTGCATTGATGGCGGATGCCGCTGCTTCGGCAAGGGTTGCGACAATGACGCTGTGATTGTAAGTACCCGGGGCCTCAATCATTAACCTTTTAATCAGGGGCTGGTCCAGGTTTGAAAATTCCAGCAATTTTGCCGCCGTGGTGTAATTGAACAGGACTTCGATTAACGGTGTAAATCCTACCGTAAGAATGGCTGCAAATATACCACCTCCCACAGCCATTGTCATCTGTTTAAGCAATACCCCCCAGGGCAGTACCTGGGCAGGCATGAAAAAACCAAGAGCAATAGCCAGGCATGCATTGAACAAAGCCAGTTTGAACCCGGCAACAATGAAATGATGACGCTCACTGCGTTCTTTGATCCAGTAAGCCGCTGTGATGCTGGACAGAAAAAAGAACAAAAAGACCTGGAATTCACAGCCAAAGGATATGGTGCATAAACTGCAAAGCACCAAAGAAAAATACAGGGCGATGTCAAACCCTAGAAAAATACAGGTGATCATGGCTGCGGCCGGCAAAGGTACCACCATATATATGGCGCTTGAAGCTATTTTGCCGGATATTTCCGGATTTGAGGCGTGGGCAATGTACACTGCAAGTTGGGTAACTCCGATATAAAGTAAAAGGCCCAGGGTCAGAAAGGTCATGTGTTTGTTGATGTCCCGGCCAAGTTTTGGATGATTTTTGAGGTACAGAAAATAAACCACAAACAGCAAAAGACTGGCGAACATGCAGATGCCGGTAATGGTCATGATAACATCTTTATCCTCGACCTGTTCGTTCAAGGCGTTGAGCTTAACCAGTTTGAGCTCATCAACCCGTTCCCCTTCCCGGATGATCATTTCACCTGCCTTGATCTGGTAAAGGGTGGGTTTGATGCGTGCCTGGGCTTGGCTGATACGTTTTTCCGTTTCATTTTTATTCAGGGTGATATTGGGCCGCAAAAGCCGCTGGCAGATATCCACAATCAGGTTGGCCAGACTATAGTTGACGCTTTTCAGGATGGGCAGCCCTACAACCCTTACCATGGTCTTGGCCTGGTCTGGTCCGTAGAATACATTGAGGTTGGCAATAATACGTTCCTTGTGAGACTGAATTGTTCTCAGGGTAATGCCTTTTTCCTCTTCAGTCAGAAGAACTTCTTTGTTGCTTACAACCCCGTTGGTCAGGATAGTGCCGATAATGGCAGTGAGGTGTCCTGTAATCTCTTCGGAAAATTTTTCATTAAACAGAAGCTGGAATGCACCTTTGGAAATTTCTATGCCCAGCTTTTTCTCAAATTCGGGTTTGGATGCCAGGGCCATGGAAAAGGTGGGACCCAAAAACTCAGGTGGGACATAGACCAGGGCATTGTCCTGGGGCTGGAACATCCGTCGTCCAAAACGCATAGCCGATATAATGTTGTCTGTTATATTTTTTAACAGGTTGGCATCAAAATCATAGACCGTTCTAATGGATGTTTTGACATAATCCATTTTGGCCAGGTTGGTGGCCTTGTCTTCTATAAAGAAATCTTTGGGCGCTTTGATGTCTCTGCTTGCCACATCCCCTATTTTATATATATATGATTCAGTGGTATGGTCAAATGTCTGGGCCAGAACAAACAGACCCACCACCAGAAGAAACAGTACCGACGGGAGATACGGGGTGGATGACAGGACTTGCACAGACTGCTTGCACCAACCCTGATTATTTGCCTTTTTCATAAGCGTCTATGATGTCGGACACTAGCTGGTGCCTGACAACATCTTCCTTTGAGAATTCTATAAATGAGATCCCCCTGATCCGGGCAAGCAGTTTTCTGGCTTCAACCAGCCCTGATTTTTTTCCTCCGGGCAGGTCTGTCTGGGTCATATCGCCTGTAATAATCGCCTTTGAACCGTATCCAATCCGGGTCAAAAACATTTTCATCTGCTGGGAGGTGGTGTTCTGGGCCTCGTCCAGGATGATAAAGGCGTTGTTCAGGGTTCTGCCCCTCATAAATGCAATGGGTGCGATCTCAATGGTTGCCTGCTCAATATAGGCTCTGGCTTTCTCAAAATCAAGCATATCATACAGGGCATCATATAGGGGCCGCAAATATGGATCTATTTTTTCCGCCAGATCTCCGGGAAGAAAACCCAATGCCTCTCCGGCTTCCACGGCAGGACGGGTGAGAATAATTTTTTCTACATCCCCTTTTGTGAAGGCTGCAACGGCCATGGCCATGGCAAGGTAGGTTTTACCGGTACCGGCCGGACCAATGCCGAAAAGGATGTCATTGGATTTTATGGCTTCGGTGTATGTCAGCTGGGTAGGTGTTCGGGGGGTAATGGGCTTGTTTTTGGCAGTGACCGCTATTGTTGTGGTGAAAATTTTTTTTAAGTGGGTGTCCTTACCCTGTTGAACCGCATTGATGGCTGCATCCAGAACAGCAGGCGTCAACCGTATTTTTTCTTCCACAAGGTCATAAAGCTGCCTGATCAGATCAATGGCTTTGTCTGTGTTTTTCTCTGAACCACTGACTGAAATGCTCCCCCCCCTTGAGTTTATTTCAACATCAAAGGTCCGGGCAATTTTTTTCAGATTGGTATTGTGTGCCCCAAAGAGTTTCTGAGCAAGGGTAATGTTCTGGAACTCAAGATTTTTCATGTGATATAGGGTGCATTTTATTGGTTTAAAGGTCAATAAAAATCTTGACGGGTAAGTTACCCTGCTGTTATTTGTCCATACTTAGTGTTTAGGCGAAAAGTCACCTATATGCGACTTAGGCCCATGGTCAAAATAAAATCGCCCATCTGCTTATCTTTTAAGCCGACCTCGGCGTTACGCCAACGGACACATATAGCCAATATGCATCCATTGGCGTGCCTTGATGGCGAATTAAAACCCGGCGCATCTATGGCAGATTTAATTCTGACCATGGGCCTTACAGAAAAATTTCCAATCCTGATTGCCAATTGTAATTTCGGTTGAAAATTTTTATAGGCCTTGCATCTGGGAGACTTTGCGCCCAAATACGGGGTGTGGTTCAGGCACTACTTTTGAAATTTGATAAAACTAAGGGAACGTATGAATTTTTTTGACCTTTGCGTATTGATCATTGTGGGGTTTTGCCTTGTGCGAGGGGGCTTTAAGGGTCTGGTCCGGGAAATTTCCGGTATCGTGGGGGTTGTGGCCGGTTTTTACGGGGCCAATACCTATTATCCCCAGTTGACTCCTTATATTGATTCATGGATTTCATCACCGCAGCTTCAAAAGCTGATCTGTTTTTTTCTTTTATTCTGTCTGATTCTCATTGCTGTGGGCCTGGTGGCCGCCCTGATTCACAAATTGTTGAAAATTGTGTTTTTAAGCTGGGTGAACGCAACATTTGGCATCATCTTTGGGGCTGCCAAAGGCATACTTATCACAACCGTCATTTTTATAATAATCACAAGTTTTGTACCCAACAGTAGTAAGCATATGGCGGCGTCCCGCACGGCACCCTACCTTGCCCAGGTTTCAGATGCCCTGACCCTGTTTATTTCCCGGAATATTAAAACGGATTTCAGTAACTACTTGAAAGAATTAAGAAAAACGTGGAAACAATAATTCCCTTACTTGATATTATTCGAAGGCTCCGGGGGGAGAACGGATGTGCCTGGGACAGGAAACAGACCCCGTCCACCATGTGGAAGTGCCTGGCCGAAGAGTTATATGAACTGGAAGAAGCCATTGTCAAAGATGATGAGCAGAACATCGTAGAGGAGCTTGGAGATGTTCTTTTCCAGATACTCTTTATTATGGAAATTTATACCGGCGAAGGCAGGTTTTCCTTTGACCGGGTGGTTAACGCCGTGGCTGAAAAAATGATTCGCCGTCATCCCCATGTTTATGGTGACAGCCGGATTACATCCGAAGATGGGTTGAATAAACAATGGGAAGCGATTAAGGCTGGGGAAAAGGCTGGTTGCGGCACATCTGAACCCCGCTCTGCCCTTGATAATGTGCCTGACGGGATGCCAGGATTGCTGCGGGCTTTGAAAGTTTCCAAATCTGCAGTTAAAGCCGGATTCGAGTGGGAAAACCTGGGCCAGGTGCTGGAGACGGCAGTTTCAGAAATACGTGAATTTGAAGCTGCGCTCTCCATGGACCAGGATGATGCCATACTTGAATTTGGTGATATCCTTTTTTCCCTTGTCAATGTGGCAAGATTTGCCGGTTTTCATCCTGAAACAGCACTTTACCGGTCCACGTCAAAATTTGAAGAACGGTTCAGAATTATGGAAGCTGTCATTGAGAAACAGGGCCTTGATTTAAAACAGATGCTCCCCGAAGAGAAGGAGAAGTATTGGCAGGCAGCCAAACAAATGTGTTCACAAAATAATACCTGCCGTCTTCAAAAGCATAACGTCAGGCCCTTCTAGTTTTTTGTCTACAGATAGTCACCCCTTTGGAATTTCAGATATTCGGTTTTCGCAGTAACAGCCGTGCTGGTGGCAATATCTATAAGATCTTGATCATCTTTTCCAAGTGACAACGTTTCTTCGAGTAAAGATGCGGCGTCCTCATTAAGTTCTTTAAGCACAGGCTCAATATCTTTCAAAGTGATATTGGTATCATACAGTTTGGATGCATAGTTTTCCAGGGTGCTCAGCAGCTTGTCGGTTTTATTCGTAACAATGGAAGATACCGTTTGGATGTCAAAAGTCAGTGCAGGGATTTCACCCAGTTCGCTGGCCTGGAATCCTTGTTCGGATTCCTGTGTTTTGCCCAGTGCGCAATTGAGCAAAGATTCAAATCCTTGTGCCTGTCCACTGGTTTTGGAGACTTTGGTTGACTGACTATCTACTCTTTGGGTGATGCTTTGGATGTTGTTAATATTGGTCATATTTGCCCTCCTTTTTTATTAAGGAAGAAATATGCAACAAGTGTGCCCACTGTTTGCAAATTTTTAAGAGCTTGTTTGGTAATTAGGGGATCAAAGCGAAATCTTATGAAAATGAGAACCAATTTTTCCAAATTTTCTGTTAATAGCGGGATTATTCGCATAAAATTTGGGGGAATTGGAGCCATTTTCATGGGATTGCGACCGATTCATCAACTATCAAACAGACTCTTAGGCCGCCCTCTGCGTTACGTACGCCAACGTAACACATATATCAAGTATGCGTCCATTGGCCCGCCTTGATGGCGATTTAAAATCCGGCGCATCTGTGGCCGATTTAATTCTGACCATGGGCCTAATCCACTTTGATCATAATGGCGTCGATCATTTTTGTTGCTACCTGCTCGGCATTCACTGTGTACTGATTCGACTGAACCTGTTGTTTAAGGTCCTCAACCTTCTGGGCTCTGTCTTTGGGTTCTTCGCTAGACGCGGCATAAATGATCTGAAGATCCCTGGTGGTGGAGGATAGATTGATGCTGTCAGAAAGAGATTCTTCAGATTGTTTGGCCTGATCCGCCGAAGTAGTGGCGGTGGTGTTGGCATTACCGGCAGCGTAACTTTGATTGATATACTGCTGTGTGGAATTAATTTTCATATTAAACACCCTCCTGGGATTCCATGTTGGAATCAGCCACCTGGCGTGCCAATTCCGTCATCCGTTCTACAACAAATTTGGAGTCTTCCACGGATAAGTTTTGGACGATCTTATTATTGTTTTCATCAATCGAGGTATAAAAGAACTGATTTCGCCCTTTGGTAAAATCAATTTTTTTTCCTAGCTCTTTTTCAATTGGATCAGTGATCTGAGCCTTATCTTTTTCATTGGGGCCTTCATTGATAATCTTATCAACAATGCTGCTTGCAACCTTATCTATAATGGTCTGACGCTTACCTTCCGATGAGAGACTGACACTGTCCGCAGAAACCTTGCCGGCATCGCTGAATTTATTCTTCCTCAGCAGTTTACCCTGGCTGAATTGCCTTGAATAAACTTTCAATACATTTTGTATTTGGTATGATGGTATCTGCATTTTAATTTTCTCCGTAAACCCAGTATCGGCTTGATAAAATTAAAACTTTAGAAGTTTTTGTTAATCATCAAAATCCCCTTCAGGGCCTTTATCTGAAGTGATTTTGGAGGCTTTGTCAATAATTTTTTCCCGGGTCCATTCATCTTTTTCTTCAATTTTTTGTGCTTTGAAGCCAGGCATATGGGATTGGGTTTCAAGAATTTGTTTTTTTACCAGGTCCGCTGTATCTGTGGCGTTGAATACATCTGTGAGCAGCGTAAACACGAAATCTTCAACGCCTTTGACCATTCGTTCCCGAATTGATGCATCCTGGGCCGTCAGAATGTTTTCAAAGGGGCTGTTCAGTTTTTTAAAATTTCCCTTTTTCCAGTCATTGGCTGCGGCAAACGCGCACATCTTTTCCCAGGTGGCCTGGGAGACCCCTTTGCCGGCCTCTTTGATGAAGTTGCCCGACTCATCCATAATGGCATTGCCGAAATCATTTACCTTCACCCCCCAGGAGATCATCTGAAGGGCTGTGGCAACATTGGCCTTTGTGGTTTTTGTCTTTTGGGCGATCTGGCGCAGCCGCTCGGAATTGTTTCCTGATGTTCCGTGCTGGGCACCGGAAATTCCGTAGGGAGCCAGGGCCCCATGTATTTCTGCGGTCAAATCGACATTGATGCCTGCATCGCTTTGTTCAATGCCGTGGGTGGTGCCGTTATTCAGGGCGATCCAGTCCGGAAAAATGCTGTGGGCATTGAGTCCCTGGATCAGAAACAGCGCTTCTTCAGCGGTTGAAAGGCCCAGCTTTCCTTTTATCTCACCCACCTCGGTTTCAAGGCCTGCCCACTCAGGTACATAGGGATTTAATTCGATATTGGCCAAAAGATTCTGATCATCGGGCATGTGGGATGCGTCAATGGCAATGGACGTAATGCCGGCATCAAATAGAGACTGGATTTCGGTTTTTGCCGGTTCAATATCTTCGGTTTTTTTTATGCCGAAATGGTCTGCATGTATGGCTACGGGAACAGTTATTCCCATTTCATTCATATAGGCATCGGTTTGTCTTGCAATGTTCCAAAGGCTGGTGGCGCAATAGGCGCCGGTGCCCCCCTCGGAGCGTGCAATTTCAATGATAATGGCCGCGTTGGCGCGCTGGGCAGCGGCCAGGGCGCCTTTGATGGCAAAGGCATTTCTGCCGTTGGCCGCAATGGTCATGCAGCTGCCTTTGGTCAGCATGGCCCGGTCAATATATTTTCCACTGACAATTAAGGCCTTTGAACTGGGGAAGCACTTTTTCACATTGGGGGGTCTGCCGTAATCAAGCAGTTTGCGGTATTCTTCGGAGTGTGCATGGGTCATGATAAAATCCTCTCGTATGTTAAGATAAAAATGGTTAGGAATTATAACCTTTTTACATTAAAATAACCTAAAATCAAGTTCAACAAAAGAAATGAATAAGGTTCCGGGGGTTCAATATATTAATATAATAACTTCTACTGTTGGAAAACATTACAAAACTTGACATTTTCAAGGATCTATTGTTAATTTTCACGATTTTATTATTACACGGATGATCCGTTACTCATTTAACTTGGTGATCCGGTTTTTGCTGATTTGCTCAATGTCCACCTTGAATTTGACCATGGGCCTGGAAACTGGATGATCAGGCTTAACAGAAGGATGCAGTATTTTCAGAAAAGAAAGAGGGAGGTAAACTAAAGTATGGCTACGATCATTGCCCCGGCTAATTATTTTTTGTTCGGTTTTTTTCCAACTGTGATTTTTTCATTTCTTCTGCCGGTCATCGGTGTCGGGCTGTTTACCTACATCATGGCACGAAGAGTTGCCCCTTTGGTCCGGGCCAACCCTGACTATCGTTTTGACAATATGCCTGAACGGATTAAAAATATCATCGTTGTCTGGCTGGGACAGATCCGTCAGCCCAGATATATGCTGGCAGGCGTACTCCACATGATTATATTTGCCGGTTTTTTAATCCTCTCCTTGCGCTCCACCAGCCTTGTCATTATCGGCCTGTCCGACGGATTTGTGCTGCCTGGATTTGGCGGCTGTCTTGGCGCTGTTTATAATGTGTTGAAAGATTACGCAGCCACCGCCGTTCTTGTGGCCTGCATCATCGCAGCTTACCGCCGGGGCATCATCAAGCCTGCCCGTTATGCCGTGCCTGAACAATATGGCCATGACCATACGGCTGAGGCGGTGTTTGTTCTGGGCATCATCTCTACCCTGATGATCTCAGAAAGTATGTTTGAAGCGGCAGCCGTCGCCTACAATCACCAAAGCCTTGGTGAAGCACATTTTCTGGCACCTTTGTCTCTGGTCTGGATTTTTTCAAAAATATTGGAGGTTGCATCCCTGGAAAGCCTCCAGGCGCTGCACATCATTATGTATTATGTGCATGATATCACCTTTTTCTTTTTTCTATGCTTTTTGCCCCTGGGCAAGCATTTTCACGTCATTACCTCTTTTTTCAACGTCTTTTTCATGCGGGTGAAAAAGGGCAATATCAAGCCGGTGCAATACGGTGTTTCCGATGCGCAACTGGATGATCTGGAATCCTTTGGCGTTAAAAAACTTGAGGATTTCACCTGGAAGCATATGCTTGATTTTTACTCCTGTGCCGACTGCGGCCGTTGTTCCGACCAATGCCCTGCCAATGCGGCAGGCCGTCCTTTGTCCCCAAGGTTCATCACCATTAAGGCCAGGGATCTTATTTTTAAGAACTATCCCATCAAGTCCGGTGTGATCTATAATTCCCCCAAGCTTCTGGTGGAAGATATTTATACAGCCGATGAAATCTGGTCCTGCACCACCTGTGGGGCTTGTGAACAGGAATGTCCCCTGGGGATCGAATATATTGATAAGATGGTTGACCTGCGCCGTGGTATGGTGGATGAGGGCATGGTGCCCCAGTCCCTGCAAAAACCCCTTAAAGCCCTTGAAAAACGTGGCAATCCCTATGGTAAAACCCAAAAGAAACGGGCGGACTGGGCCAAGGAAAAAACCTTTGCTCAAACCCATACCGTCAAAGATCTGGGCAAGGAGACTGCCGATACCCTTTATTTTGTAGACAGTATCACCTCATACGACGATAATATTCAGGAGATTGCCCGCAGGACCGCCATTATTCTTGAGAAGGCCTGTGTGGACTTCGGCATCCTAGGTAAAGGTGAAAAAGACAGCGGCAATGAAGTGATCCGGTTTGGGGAGGAGATGCTCTACCAGGAGCTCAAAGCCCAGAATACCGAAGCCATTCTTGAATCCGGTGTTAAGCAGATTGTCACGGCTGATCCCCATGCATTGAATGCGTTGAAAAAAGATTATACAGGCTTGCCCCCTGTCAAGCATATCAGTGAAATTGTGGCTGAAAAGACAGCATCTGGTGATCTGCCCATGAAACCGTGTACAGAGCGGGATAAGGTATATGTATATCATGATCCCTGTTATCTTGGCCGCCACAACAGTATTTATGAAGCCCCGAGACAGGCCCTGGATGCCATTGAAGGCCTGACACGGGTGGAGCTGGAAAAGAGCCGTGACCGCTCCTTTTGCTGTGGCGGCGGTGGCCTGATGTTGTTTTATGAGCCCGAAGAAGAGACCCGCATGGGGGTTCTCAGGGTGAATATGGCCGCAGAAGCCGGGGCCAATGTAATTGTCACGGCCTGTCCGTTCTGTCTGGTGAATATCCAGGATGCCATTAAGGTGGCCGGAAAAGAAGGCGAGATGGAAGCCATTGATTTTACACAACTCATTGAGGAACATTTAGCATAATCATTATCTGCCGGGTTGGGTTCCATAAGCCCCATGGTCACCTGAGTCCGGCAGACGACAAAACAAGCTTAAGGAGAAAAGTAATGAACATTTTGGTATGCGTCAAACGCGTTCCAGATACTGCTGAGAACGAATTTGAACTCAATTCCGAAGGAAACGATCTGGATCGTGATGATCTGGTGTATTCCGTGAACGAGTGGGACAACTATGCTGTTGAAGAGGCGATCCAGATTGTGGATAACCTGGGCGGCAATATCACGGTTGTCACTGTGGGTGATGATGAGGCTGAAGAGGTCCTGCGGCGTGAAATGGCCATGGGTGCAAATAACGGTATTCTGCTTTCTGATGACGCCTTTGAAGGGTCTGACGGTAAAGGTCTTGCCACCATTCTCAAAGCGGAAGTTGAACAAGGCGATTATGATCTGATTCTTACCGGGGCCCAGGCCGATGAAGGCGCGGGTCAGGTGGGGGGCATGCTGGCGGCCATGCTGGATTACCCCTATGCGTCTTTGGTGAACAAGATTGAACCCGGTGATGGCAAAATCAAAGTGGGCCGGGAAATCGAGGGCGGAAACCAGGAAATGAACGAAATTGAGCTGCCCTGCGTGCTTTCCATCCAGACCGGCATCAACGAACCCCGGTATGTGGGCATCCGCGGCATCCGTAAGGTGGCCAGTGTGGAGATCCCTGTAAAAGATGCACAAGACCTTGGTCTGGATGCAGGCAACCTGGGGCAGGCCGGTGCAAAGACCAAACGCGTGGATTACTTTGTACCTGATCTGGGCGATGGCGCTGAAATGCTTGAAGGCTCCACCGATGAAATTATTGAAAAACTGATTGAGAAGCTGAAAGCCAAAGGAGGTCTTTAATCATGACACAGATTTTTGCATATGTTCCATTTAAAAACGGGCTCGCCGAAGATGTGGCCCTGGAATTCCCGGATGCTGCAAAAAAGATTGATGCCAGTGCCTCTTTGACTGCTGTGGTTACCGGTTCCGGTGCTGATCTGGACAAGGTGGCCAACGAACTGACCAAAACCTATGCGGAAGTGATCAAAATAGACGATACCGCCCTGGCGTATCCCAATGCCGAGGTCGTGAGAAACGTGTTGACCAATATTATCCCGGCCGATGCCATTGTGCTGCTGGCCCATGATACCTTCGGCATGGACCTGGCCCCTGGCCTGTCCGTCAAGCTGGATTCCGCCTATGCCGCTGACGTGGTTGATTTTGAAGGCATGGATGGTGCGACCTTGACACTTATCCGCCAGGAACTGGGCGGTGCTGTTTCCACCCATGTAACCTGCGATGCCGCTGCCGGTGCTGTCATCACCATCCGTCCAGGCGCGTTTGCGCCGGTTGATGGTGGCGCTTCAGGTTCCGTGGTTGATAAATCCGGTGATGCTGGTGACCTTTCAGCCAAAAGAACCTTCCTGGAAGTGGTTAAAGCTGAAGTCGGCGATGTTGATATCACCAAATCTGATGTTCTGGTGTCCATTGGCCGTGGTATTGAAGATGAAGACAATATCGAAGTTGCCCAGGACCTGGCTGACGCCATGGGTGCCGTGGTTTCCTGTTCACGTCCCATCGTTGACGCCAAATGGCTTGAAAAATCCCGTCAGGTCGGTACCTCCGGCCTGACCGTTAAGCCCAAAGTCTATATGGCCATGGGGATTTCTGGTTCCTTCCAGCACATGGGCGGCATCAAGGGCAATCCCCTTATCGTTGCTGTGAACAAAAACCCCAAAGCACCGATCTTTCAAGTGGCTGATGTGGGGATTGTGGAAGATATCCTTGATTTTATGCCTGAACTCCAAAAAGCTATTGAAGATCTTTAAACGGCCATAACCAACCGGTATGTAAAAAAAAAGCCCTGGGGACTCTACTGTCTTGCAGGGCTTTTAAGTGCCGTTACGCAGGTAAGGTTCACTATGATTTGGTTCGTACTCGTGAAGCTATTTGACATATTTATTTTATAGTATCCTTTAACGTGCCTTGATGGCCACTTAAAATCCGGCGTATCTGCGGCAGATTTTATTGTGACCATGGGCCTAAACCGCAATGTCAAACCGGATAGCCGGGTGATGCTGGTAGCCTGTTAAAACAGTGTTCTTGTACTGCCAGTCAAAAATAGAACTAAAAGGTGTGTTTTCTATACCAGGTAGTGCAAAGGGCTTTCTTTCAAGCTGTTGTCTCAGTCCCTGCACGTGGGTTTCATAAATATGGGTGTCGCCCAGAAAGCCCACAAGGGTGCCGGGTTTAAAACCTGATTCCAGGGCCAGAAGTGTTAGGAGAAGCCCATAGCTTGCAATGTTAAAGGGCAACCCCAGGGCTGTATCCACGGATCTCTGGTTCCACAACAGATTAAGCCGTCCATTGATGACGGTGACCTGAAAGCCGTAGTGGCAGGGTGGCAGGGCCATCTGGTGAAGATCCACGGGGTTCCAGGCAGATACGATCATCCGCCGGTCATCGGGATTTGTTTCCAGCGTGGCCACCAGGTGTTTTAGCTGATCCACCCCGGCCGGAACCGGTGCCTTATCCCAGGCCTGGTATCCACCGCCAAAATGCCGCCACTGGAACCCGTAAATGGGGCCAAGTTCCCGTTCGTCCATCATTTTTTTTCTGGTCACATCATCATGTCCGTAAGTGACCTTAGCCGGTGAGCACCATTCATCCCAGATGTGGTTGTTTCTGTCCCGCAGCCAGTTTTTATCGGTGATGCCTTTGATGAAAAACTCCAGTTCCTGGGCCACAAGGGCAAAGGGCACATATTTGGTGGTCAGCAATGGAAATCCCCGGGCCATGTCATGTTCAAACATGGCCCCGGCAACGGCAATGGTATTTACTCCGGTGCGATTCTCCTTGATCTGTCCCTGATCAAGTACTTTTCTTACAATATTTAAATAGGCGTCCATATACGTTCTTGTTTTTATTGGTAATATAGAAATGACAAACCTAAGAGCCTGTTTGATAATTGATGAATCGGCTGCAATCCCACGAAACTGGCTCCAATTCTCCCAAATTTTATGTCAATAGTCCGACTATTAACAGAAAATTTGTGAAAATTGGTTCTCATTTTCATGGAGTTAGCTTTGATTCCCTAATTATCAAATAGGCTCTCAGCAGGCCCCGTCAACCCCAATATGTTAAGTTAACGGCTGAAACATAGCAGGTGTCCGGACACATTGTCAAAGAGTGGATGTCTCTTCAAAATGTCATGGGTCTAAGTTTCCCGGAAACCAGAAGCGGTTCTTATCTCTGCTATTATCCGGGGTAGGGCTTCAACTAAGTATAAGGGCAAAGATAATAATCGATAGTTCGCAGACTTGATCCCCTTTGGTGTACTGATCTGATGTGAAATATCCTGGAAGCTGAAAGGATTCAGGTCAAATCTGACAGCCACAAAGATCTGTTTCTGGGTGACAAATTGTTGTAAAGACTTTAACGACCCACTTTTCCCTGATTTTACCTCTATGGGTATAATGAATGGTCCCTGGGAAATAACATAATCAACTTCGGCATTGGATGTTTTTGCCTGCCGTACCCAATAGGATAAAAACGGGGGGGGGTGTGGCGCCGATAAAAGGTGCTGGCCTATGAACTGTTCGGCAATGGCACCTTCATTGACCAGTTTATGATCTGGAAAAGACTGGAGAAAGGTCCAGTCATTTCCGCAAATGTGGTTCATCATGCCAATATCCATAAACAGCAATTTGTAAACAGTTTCTTTGATGTCGGCCTCCAGCGGGAGACCTGTGCAATGGCTGTGATAAACTTTGTGGCAGACCTTGGCTTTGGAAAGCAAATCAATGGCTGTTTTCATATTTTTTGATGGATGCTCACGGGAAATATTGCTGTATTTTACTTTATTTCCCACAATTCTCGGAATCGTTCTAAAAATTTTTTGCATCAATGCCAACTGGCTGGAACGGGCGTATTTAGAAAAATCATCCTGGTAGGTTTCTGCAATAGAGCGATGGATATCTGCCACTTCTATGATGGATTCAGATTCACACCAAACCTGTACAGCTTCAGGCATACCGCCGATAAGCACATATTCGCGCTGTCTTTTTTTAAGCGTTTCATGCGCTGCAGCGGGCAAAGGCGCATGAATGGAAAAATTTTCAATATATTGGCTTAAAGGGGGGTCAACAGCCATGATAAATTCTTTGAACGTCATTGGGCCAAGGTGCATATATTCGATTCGTCCCACCGGCATTGAAAAGGAATATTGCGCCAGTGTGAACTCCAACAGCGAACCTGCTGCAATTACAGGCAGGTCACGTTTTTCTTCAAACAAATAGCGAAGAAGCCTAAGCCCATGGGGGGTGGATTGAATTTCGTCAAGAAACAGTATGGTTTCAGCAGCAGATACAGGTATTCCGCTCAATGCTTCTATTTCTCTTAAGGCCTCATCTGTATCAAGATTTTTGAAAACATCATCCAGGAACAGATTTTGCTCAAGATTGATTTCAATAAGTATTTTTTTCTTTTTCCGGACAAACTGTCTGACCAAGGTAGATTTGCCGACTTGACGCGCACCCCTTAGCACCAAAGGCTTTCTGTTTGATTTATTGAGCCATGTTTCAAGATGCCCTTCGGCCAGTCGATATAACAATTTAAAAACCCCCCTTATTTTTATATCTTAATACTAAAATACGGGGGTGTTGTCAACATTCAGCAGGATTTACAGCAATTCTATCTTATTTTTACCATAGGCCTGTGTAATGACCGACCCGGCAGCAATTCTAAATGTGGGGTTTCTGGTGGCATCCAGAACTCAGAACATTTGACCTGATTTCTTGTCATACTGAGAACAAAATCAATTATTAAACAGGCTCTTAGGCCCATGATCAAAATAAAAACTCCCATCTGCTTGTCTATTAAGCTGCCCTCGGCGTTACGCCAACGGACACATATATCGAATATGCGTCCATTGGCGTGCCTTGATGGTGACTTAAAACCCGGCGCAGCTTTGGGAGCTTTAATTCTGATCATGGGCCTTAACCAAACGATTCATAAACTGAGTTCGTCTGCTACTATTTTCTGGTCCGTTATCCAGATTCAATACCAAAGTATGCGGCGTATATTTTTCTTTAAGTTTCGGCCATAATTCTTCCAGCGCATCGACTATAAAATCGGCTGTAATGTTACTTTCAGTAAAATAGAAAAAGGATTCATTCGTTGCTGGTAATAATATACCAAAAAGCTTCAGAACGGTATCTGGTTCAAAATCGTGATCACAAGCTCTCAGGCCATATCGATTATATCCAC
>PDTI01000031.1 GCA_002747145.1 Desulfobacter postgatei | reverse complement strand
CTCCTATCTATTTCAATTTTTTCTCCTTTCTTCACGGATAATTCAAGGGGTATGTTCAGGTGAAGTTTCCGGGTCGGCTACAAGGCTTTTAATCCATTTTTTTGAAAAAAAGCGGGGCAACCCGATAATCAGTTTGAACATCTCTTCCAAAGCAATCAGAGCCATAACACCATATACGGGCCAACCAAGGACAAACGCACCTGTGAACGCCATGGGTACACCAATGCACCATACGGCGCTCAGATCCATGAGAAAGCCGAATTTTGTGTCTCCGCCGCCTCTGAATACTGATACCACGGTTGTGAAATTGGTTGTTTTTGCCCAAAAAATAAGACCGGTTGTGAGCATCAGATAGAAGGCATTATCGTAGGCTGCCGTGGAAATATTGTAAAATCCCAGGATAAAATGCCGGCACAGGATAAGCCCAAGCCCTGCGCCAAGGGCCATGGGAAGCTGGGAGAAAAGCATGAATTTTCCGTAGGCAAACGCCTGTTGGTATCTTGCTGCCCCAATGCTGTTGCCGATGAGAATGGAACCGGCATGGAACATGCCGAAAAAGGGGATAAATAAAAATTCCTCAAGGGTAGCCACGATATTGACCGCTGCAATGGACTGGGTTCCCATGCGGGCATAAACCAGTTTGTACATGCTCACACCTGTGACCCAAAAAAATTCATTGAGGAACACGGGCCAGCAGGTAGCAGCAACCCGTTTGACAAAGGCGAAATCAAAGCCCAGCATTTTTTTTACTGACGCGGCAAGGGGATAGGGCTTCAGGTAAATGATTGCCGTCAACAGGCCGGTTTCAGCTAATTTTGCCGTGCAGGTGCCCAGTGCCGCACCGGTGACACCCATGGCGGGAAAGCCAAGGTGGCCAAAAATCAGGCAGTAATTGAGCATAATGTTTAAGACCACTGCTGCCAAGGAAGAGATCAAAAGCACCATGGCAAAGCCCATGCTCCGCATATTGGTCATAAAGGAGAAGGTGACGCAAAAAGGAAGAAAGGCAAAGCCCACAATACGAAGATACCCGGCACCAAGACGTATCACGTCGGCATCCCTGGAAAATAATGAGATCACGACTGCGGGAAAAAACAGGGCAGCACCGGCAAAGACAGAGCCTATGGCAAATCCTGCCAGGATTCCAAGGCCTGATAACTGGTGGATCCGTGAAAGATCCCCTTTACCCCAGTATTGGGCCGTGAATATGGCAATGCCAGAGTGGATCCCAAACTGGATAACAAAAAAGATAAAAACAAACTGATTGGCAAGACCCACGGCCGCCACGGCCGCATCATGAAGCCGACCGATCATGAGCATATCTATGACGGCCATGGAGCTGGTCAGAAGACATTGCAGGGAAATGGGAAGCGCCAGGCTGAAAAGCAGGTGTAAAAAAGTTTTGGGAGGAATGACCTCATCCTTGTCTGTGGCGTGCATATAAAAAGGCCTGTTTTTATATTCCGCTTATTATTGAAAATGGGTAAGATGATATATCATAACCCGGCAGATCTATCGATAAAAACTTAGAGGCAAAACCATGACCCTGCTTGAACAGACCATTTTAGCCATTAATCCTGAACTGAATCGCAACGCGTTTGAAAAGGCCAGACAGCGCCTTAAGGAGCAGGCAAAACCCCCCGGCAGCCTGGGAATTATGGAAGAGATGGGGGCCCGTCTGGCCGCCATCAAAGGAACCATTGACGTACATTTAACCAATAAACGGATCATCATCTGCGCCGGCGACCATGGGGTGGTCCAGGAAGGGGTCAGCGCCTTCCCCCCAGAAGTTACACCCCAGATGGTGCTCAATTTCGTCGGGGGCGGCGCATCTGTCAATGTTATCGGCAAACATGCCGGGGCCCGGGTGCACGCCGCGGATATCGGTGTAAATTATGACTTTGATCCTTTGCTTCCCATTTTTCATAAAAAAGTGAAGCGTGGCACTAGCAATTTTACAAAGGGACCTGCCATGACCCGGGAAGAGGCGGTTAAATCCATTGAAGCGGGTATTGAAATCGTTAATGAACTTCACGCCCAAACTCCTGTGGATCTTCTGGGTACAGGGGATATGGGTATTGGAAATACCACCCCGTCTACGGCCATCATTGCGGCGTTTTCGGGCTTGCCTGTGGAGAACCTCACCGGCCGGGGCACAGGGATTGACGATCAAGGTGTTGCCCGCAAAATTGCTGCGATTCAAAAGGGACTGGACATAAACAAACCTGACCCCAAGGATCCCCTTGATGTGCTGGCCAAGGTCGGGGGGCTTGAAATCGGTGGACTGGCAGGGCTGGTGATCGGTGGTGCGGCCAAAGGCATGCCAGTGGTCTGTGACGGCCTGATCTCCACAGCGGGCGCCCTGATTGCCTGTGAGCTTGCCCCGGCAGCCAAAAACTACCTGTTTGCCTCCCACAAATCTGTGGAGATCGGCCATACATACATGCATGACCGTATGGGGCTGGCACCTTTGATTGATCTGAAATTCCGTCTTGGGGAGGGTACGGGTGCGGCTGTGTGTATGACACTTCTGGACTTGGCCACGCGCATTCTTGCTGATATAAAGACGTTTGATGAGGTAGGCGTTTCCAATAAATAAAAGGCCAAAGACATGAAATTTGACAAATATGCAATAAGCCGCACCCTGAAGCAGAATTTGAAAACCCAGGGGCTTATCAGACCCACAGATATCCAGTACAAAACCATTCCCTCTATCTTAAACGGAGAAGATGTTCTGGCCATTGCACAGACCGGAACCGGAAAAACCCTGGCATTTGCCGTGCCTGTTATAAATATGGTCCTGAATTTGAAAAGGACGAATAAAAAACCGGGGATCCAGAGTATTATTATGGTGCCCACCCGCGAGCTGGCTGTTCAGATACAAGAGGTCTTTATGGCGTTATGCAGGAAAACAAAGGTTAGACCTTTTGCGGTTTTCGGTGGGGTGGAACAGGATAAACAGATTCAAACACTTATAAAAGGGTGTGATATCCTGATTGCCACCCCAGGCCGCATGTTTGATTTGATCAGTCAGAAAGTCATTGATGTCCGGCAGGTTAAAATTTTAATCCTTGATGAAGCGGATCAGATGCTGGACAAAGGTTTTTTTGAGGATATTCAGTGTATCAAGCGGCTTTTAAAACAACGGCATCAGACCCTGTTTTTTTCCGCTACAATAAATAAACATATTAAGAAACTGGCCTATTCACAGGTTAAGTCGTCTGCTGTCCGTATTCAGATTTCCCCTGAAGATCCGGTATCAAAAAATGTATCCCACTATGTTATTTTTGTGGAAATGGAGGATAAACGTTTTTTTCTTCGCAAATTCATCCGGGAAAATCCCGAAAGCAAAATCCTGGTTTTTGTCAGGACCACTGTCAGGGCTGAACGGGTGGCCAAATCCCTGGCAAGGGCGGATATAAACGCATTGACCATTTACGGTAAAAAAGATCAGGGTCAGCGGTTGGCGATTTTAACCCGGTTCAAACAGGGAGATGACAAGATACTCATTGCCACGGATCTGTCTGCCCGGGGCATTGATATCCCCAATGTCGACTATGTGATCAATTATGACCTTCCCGAACAAAAAGAGATCTATGTCCACCGGGTTGGCAGAACCGGCCGCGGCCGGTCCAAGGGGAACGCCATATCATTTTGCAGCAGCCAGGAAAAGAATCTGTTAACACAAATCCAGGATTTTTTAGGCAAACAGATAGAAAAAATAGTGGTTTCCAGGGATGAGTATGCGTTCATGGTAGAAGTAACGGAAACATCAAAAGATATCAGAGAAATGATCCTGGCAAACGAAGCGTGGGAAAAGAAAAAAGGCCGCCGGAAAAAACGGTAAGGCCCATGGTCAGAATTAAATCTGCCACAGCTGCGCCGGATTTTAAGTCGCCATCAAGGCACGCCAAAGGACGGCTTAAAAGACAAGCAGATGGGCGATTTTATTCTGACCATGGGCACCGGCAGACAAGGGCCTAGGCGCATAAAGGTATTCATCATGCATGGACAGAATATGGCAGTGATGCTGTTTCACATATTTGACCAGACAAGGCCGTCAGACTGTTTTAAGGAAAGATTCGTAATGATCAGGTCAGGTTTTATATGGTTTATTTCATCAATGGCTTGCGCAACATCCAAACCCAGCCTGAAAATGGGGTGAGCTTCCACCAGCAAAATTTTTTTGGAGACATATGCTATCCATATTGACTGTGATATTATTTGGCTTTCTATATCACCAACCAAATATGAATACCAGAAACAAGGATAAAAATGCCAAAAGAGATTACACATTTGACGCTGGCGGAACATGTGATCCGGGATCTGCCCGGATCCTCACAGTTTTTTCAACCGGTTCAAACATTTCCGGCCCTGTTTCTTCTGGGCGCGGTGTGCCCTGATTCACCCTTCTATTACCTGGCAGGCCCCCGGAAAAAACAGATACAGGCCCTGGCCGGCTTGTTTCATCGCCCAGGCAAAGAAGCCCTTGCGCCGGTGCTGAGATTTCTGAACGACCACCGGACAACGCCCCCGGCACTGGCACTTGCCGCCGGCGCCGTATGCCACATCATGTCAGACACAATTTTTCACCCATTGGTTTACTATTATACAGGCATGAGCGGACTTCACCACGGGGCCACCGCCAGGCACCGATATTTTGAAACTGCCATGGATGTTCATTTTCAATATCTGTTCCGCGGAAAAACCCGGCTGCATAAAATTATCAGGCAGACAAAGGTTTCAAGGCCAACGCTTTATACGCTTATGGCCAGCCTGTTTTGGCCTCAATGCCCCCAAACGTCCCTTTTGAAACGCACCCTGCAATGGCACTCAATATCCCATGCCTTGTTTGGCGCTTCTGTCATACGCAAGGTGACGATCAAAATGGCCGGCACCTCACATCCCGTAGCTGATCCTACTGCTGGATTGATTTATCCTTTCAGCAAACCCTGTGCCTTGCCGTTTTTTTCAGGCCAGCTTAAATACCGGCATCCCTGTTCCGGGGATTTTTATAACACAGAACTTCCGACCCTGGTCCGGAAGGCGGTTAATGCGACCCTTGCAGTCCTTGATACCATTGACCGGGCAATGGGGGAGTCCCAAGAAAAAGAGAAAAGACCCCGGTTTGAATCACTGGTCATGGTGGATACGGATCTGCCGGAGGTCTGCCCGGACCTGCCGAAAGAGATGTTTGAGGTGTGGATTGGGCAGCAGGACATCAAACCAATAGTATACCAGGGTGTTACAATGCCATTTTAATCCCTTAACGCAACCGGTTTTCCAAGGATCTCCGACCAGATAACGGCCTTTTGAAGACTCCGGGCCAAAAACCGTTTTGGACAAGATACCGGGTAACTTGGCTGCATGGTATCATGTCCGAAAGAGGTTCGGGGTACCGGTTTTGAAAGCCTTGTTTTCGGTATTTTGGCAGATTTTTTGCGGGGTTCTTTTTTTGGGGACGCCAAAAGCGATTTTTCATGCACAGGCTCAATGGGCTCAAGGACTTGGGCTTCCGGGCCACCGGAATAAAAATCCACATCTTCCCTGTCATCAATTTGATCCCAGAAGGTTTGAGCTGCAGCGTCTTGCCCGGCCTGGCCAAAGGGGCTTTCATGCAGTTCCCGGGGGTGTTTGTTCTGCCCGGAAGCCTCTTTTTTCCGGGCCTGCTCTGCCTGGGTTTCCATTTCCCGGGCCGCCTCTTTAAGGGACTGACGCATTTTTCCCAGAACGGAAAATACGCTCTGCTTTGGTTTGTCTGACGTTTGCGTATTTTTTGCCTTTTTTCTATTCAAAAAAGGAGCCGCAATAAAAATCAGAAATAAAATGAAACTGATAATATCGCCAAAGTCCATACGGTTATCCTGTTTTGTTGTGGGCACACAAGCCTTCCATGGAAAAGCTTGTGTGCCCATGCTGTTTATTTCAAAGGTTCATCAGGCTGATCCGGAGACGCAATGGTGTCCCTCATCCGGGTATCGGCGCTGATATTCTGCATTTTATAATAATCCATAATACCAAGGTTGCCGCTTCTGAACGCCTCGGCCATGGCCAGGGGCACCTGGGCTTCGGCCTCCACCACCTTTGCCTTCATTTCCTGAACCCGGGCCTTCATCTCCTGTTCCTGGGCAAAGGCCATGGCCCGTTTTTCCTCGGCCTTGGCCTGGGCGATCTTCTTGTCTGCCTCGGCCCGGTCGGTTTCAAGTTCAGCACCGATATTTTTGCCCACATCCACGTCCGCAATATCAATGGAGAGGATTTCATAGGCAGTACCTGCATCCAGCCCCTTGCTTAAAACGGTTTTGGATATGGTGTCCGGGTTTTCCAGCACCTGTTTATGGGTGACGGCGGAACCAATGGTTGTGACAATCCCTTCGCCCACACGGGCCAGAATGGTTTCTTCGCCGGCCCCGCCCACCAGGCGGTCAATATTGGCTCGCACCGTGACCCTGGAAATGGCCTTGAGCTGGATACCGTCTTTGGCCATGGCCGCCACAATGGGTGTTTCAATCACTTTAGGATTCACCGACATCTGTACCGCTTCCAGCACATCCCGGCCGGCAAGGTCAATGGCGGCAGTACGGTTAAAGGACAGTTCAATATTGGCCTTGTCTGCGGCAATCAGTGCCTGGATCACCCGGGAGACATTGCCGCCGGCAAGAAAATGGGACTCCAGGTTATCCGTGGCAATATCGATCCCGGCCTTCACAGCCATGATTTTGGATTCCACAATCAGTTTGGGCGGCACTTTCCTGAACCGCATGAAAATAATGTTGAACAGCCCCACCCGGGCACCAGACACCAGGGCCTGAACCCACAACCCAATGTAAGAAAATGCAAAGTAAATAATCACCAGGCCAATGATGCCTGCAATGATCATAAGAATAGACATAATTTGCATAATAAACCCCTTTGTTTAAAATTATATGTTTTCTTCGCGGCAGACGACCACCTGATTACCCGTCACCTTACAGACCGTTAACGGCGCATCTGCCTCGATAAATTCGCCATCCGTGACCACATCCAGGCGGACACCGTTAATCATAGCTGTTCCAGACGGACGAAGGGGTGTGATGCTGTGCCCGGTGCCGTCCAGGTAGTTTTTAAGATCCGGGGACTGGGCAACCACACCCTGGGATGCCGGCAGTTTTGTTTTAAGAGACAAGGGAGAAATTTCAAGTAATTTAAATCCCAGAATAAGCACCACAGGAAGTACAATTAAATCTGCCCCAAGGACCGCATAAAAGACTGAAATGGGAAAGGTGTTGAACACAAGAAAAAGAGAGTACCCCCCAAGCCCTATAGCTGTTATGGATAAAAGCCCCATGGATGGCAGAAACACCTCGGCAACAACAATCAACAGGGCGATGATCTGGAGAAGTAAAGGCAGAATCCAGGCACTCATTTTTCGCTCTTTTCCACCATGGTTTCAACAATGACATGGCCTGCGGTGACCTGGACCACCCGGACCGGTGTGCCGGGACCGATAAAATCGCCTTGGGTAACGGCATCAACTTTTCTGTCCCTGATGCGCACCTTGCCCGAAGGCCGTAACGTTGTCAAAGAAATACCTTCATCACCGTCAGATATACCTAGCGCCTCGGTGGGTTCGGCACGGGAATCCCGGAGTGTGGCATCCAGATACGGTCCCTGAACTATTTTTGACAGTTTGGGCAAAACAAAACGCACCACAGACATTGACACCAGCAGCGCGCCAAGGGCGCTGCCCATGACCAGTCCCAAATTTTTCATCATGAGATCGCCCTGCCAGGGCAGGTTTGGGTCGGGCAGCACAAAATTCTGAAAAGAGAGTACAAGGCCTGCGGCCAGAACAATGATGGCGCTGACACCGGCGATACCGAATCCCGGCAGGACAAACATTTCCATGCCCAGAAGCAGAAAACCGATGATGAATACCAGGATTTCCGTATAATCGGCAAGTCCCACCAGATACTGGTTGAAAAACACAAATCCCAGGCAAATAATACCCACAATGCCGGGGATGCCGAATCCCGGGGCCTTAATCTCCGTATACACGGCACCAATGCCTAAAATCATGAGAATCGGCAGGAAGGGCTGGAGCCATCGGACAAAATTTTCCGACCAGTTTTCCGACACCTCTATTTTCTGAGATGACCCATACCCCATGACTTCAAGGGCCTGGTCAAGGGTGGTAACGCTTTGCCGGGAAAACCCAAGATCGGCAGCTTCTTTGTCATCCATGGTCAAAAGCTCACCTTTGCTGACAATGGTGGTTTTACGGGTGACCTTTGCCTTCTCTTCTTCGGAAAGCTCCTGCCAGGACGTTTTATCCATATATTCAGAACGATTTTCCCAGGTTACTTTATAGACCTCCATGGATTTGGATACCATGGATTCGGCCAGAACCTGGGGATAGTTGTTCCGTTTGGCAAGGGTGCGAAATTGTGCTCTGAGGACGGTCTGGGTTTTTTCACCGGCTTCCTTGTGTCCTTCACTGGTCTGTACAATGGGCGCACAGTCTCCGATAAGGGTGTTTTCCCTCATGATCAGGGTGCCGGCGGAAAGTGCGATGAGCGCACCTGCGGAAATGGCTCTTTTCTCCACATAGGCAATGGTTCTTTCCTTGGGTACGGTACTGATGGTCTGAACAATATCAAAGGCTGCATCCACCCGTCCTCCGAATGTGTCCATGGCAAAAACCAAAATGGCGGCCTCATCCTTTTCAAGATCGGATACCACCCGTTTGAGGTATGCGGCCATACCCGGCTCAACCATTCCGGAAACGGGAATGATGTGCACCACCGGCCCGGCAGTCCTGGCTGCAGCGGAAAGAATGAATATAAAAAACAGGACTGCAACCCATACCTGGCATAATTTTTTTTCTGGCAATATGTCTGATCTCATTTTGAAAGGCATCAATTCTAATCTTTGGCAAACACTGTGAATTTGATTTAACACCAATACCTGGGTTCACAGAAAAGGAATAATAAAACGAATACAAAACCTCGGGGAAGCCCCCCAAGCCGGTAAAATATCAAAGAGATGATTGAATCTGAATTGAACCTGATCAGGCCCTTACATAAATGTGCCTCTCGGGCGTTGTTAAAGGGTAATGGTTAACTATCAGGCATCCAGTTTTGTCACAAACGCCTTGAATTTCATAAAATTTTTATGATTCATGGCATGTTCCATACGGCATGCGGTTTGTTCAGCGGTATCTTCATCAAGTTGCACATGTTTAAACAAAAAATGCTTGAACACATTATGTCGCGTTGTAACCTCTTTTGCGATTTTATCCCCTTTGTCGGTCAGGGTGATATAGCCGTAAGGTTCGTAATTGATCAGCTTTCGGTCAGCCAGTTTTTTAAGTGTCCCGGTAACAGATCCGCATTTAATATTCAATCTTGCGGCAATATCTTTTGACCGGGCAACCGTATTCATGGTCTGAAGTTCCAGTATGGCTTCAAGATAGTCTTCAAGGCTTTCGGAAAGAATGTGTTCGCTGTTCATGGTGTTGACCTCCGTTTTGTATTAACTTCCCTAGGGTTTTCTGAACTTACGCCGCCACCCTCTGCCCTTTCCCCGGCCTCGCATTTCATAGCACCCCCCCTGGAGTGTGAGCCGCTTGGCTGTAACCAAAGAGTCGGCGATTTTATAGCGGGCAGTTTTTAAAACCCGTCCTACGGTCTGCCGGGAAACATCCATAACCTGGGCGGCTCCGGATTGATCCATACCTTTATAATCTATGAGCCTGAGGACTTCAAATTCTTCCAGGGAAAGGATGACTTCTCCGGTCTCCTCTGTTCCTCTGGGTTTGAACCCTTTAATGGCCGGTTCGGATGCAATACATCTGGGTCGCTTAGGTCTTGACATTATTTTTTCTTATTATGATCATTTGATCAAAATATAGATCAAAGTGTGGGATATGTCAAGAAAAACTTTGGATTATTTAACTGGCCAACCTCAGTGGATTTGACATTGGTTTTCTGTGTTAAAAATTGATATATAAGTTTGAATGACCTTGGTCATATTTTAGAGCTTGTTTGGTAATTGATGAATCGGCTGCAATCTCATGAAAATGGCTCCAATTCTCCCAAATTTTATGCTAATAGTCCGGATTAACAGAAAATTTGTAAAAATTGGTTCTCATTTTCATGAGATTTCGCTTCGATCCCCTAATTACCAAACAAGCTCTTAGACCATACGAATTTCCCATAGGTTGGGTTTCTCTTTGGTCAACTCAGCCTAAGTTTGTGGTCGATGTTATGACCAAGCCCTCTGAACCCAAACCCGTGTTTAGATGAAATGAATAAAAATAAAGAGATAGGTCATGAAAATATTTAATTACCCTTCACCGGAAGCGGAAAAAAGGGTCCAGGATACCATAGAAAGAGGCCTGGGGTTTTCCAGGAAAGATCAGGACAATGTCCAGGCATTTCTGGATGATGTTAAAAAAAGAGGTGATGAGGCGCTCATCGAATATACCAACAGGTTTGACTCCCCGGTTGTTACCCTGGATACGTTTAAAGTAACGGCACAGGAGTTTGAACAGGCCCTGGCCCAGGTATCCCCGCAGTTTTTGAAAACCCTTGACCGGGCCGTTGAACAGCTCAGGGCGTTTCACAGCCGTCAGCGGGAAAATTCATGGATGGACACCCCTAGAAACGGGGTGATGGTGGGTCAAATGGTCCGGCCCGTGGCAGCAGCAGGTATCTATGCCCCCGGGGCCCAGGGTGGCAAGACGCCTTTGGTGTCGTCTGTGCTCATGGGCGCAATTCCGGCCAAAGTGGCAGGCGTAAAATCAATCTCTTTGATGACCCCTCCCATGGCTGACGGAAAAATCAATCCCCATCTTCTTGCGGCAGCCCGGGCCGTGGGCATTGATTCGGTTTTCAAGGCCGGTTCTGCCTGGGCCATTGGGGCACTGGCTTACGGAACTGCCCAGGTGCCCAAGGTGGATGTGATTGTGGGGCCGGGAAATATTTATGTCACCCTTGCCAAAAAAATTGTTTCCGGAACCGTTGGTATTGATATGATTGCAGGGCCTAGCGAAATTCTGATCATCGCAGATAAAACCGCAGACCCGGAATGCATTGCCGCAGACCTGCTTTCCCAGGCAGAGCATGATGTGCTGGCATCGGCTGTGCTGGTAACGGATTCCAAAGATCTGGCGCAAAAGGTTTCTGCTGCGATTGAAACCCAGCTTCATACATTGTCCCGCAAGGAGATTGCCGGAGCGGCTATCAATGATTTTGGCGCGATTTTGGTGGTACCGGATATTGATACGGCCATTGACTTGTCCAACCGCCTGGCGCCCGAACATCTTGAAATCATTGTTGAATCACCTTTTGATTATATTGGCAGGATTCAAAATGCAGGGGCCCTGTTCCTTGGACCGCACACCCCCGAACCCATGGGCGACTATATTGCAGGCCCCAACCATGTATTGCCCACAGCAGGTACGGCCCGGTTTTCATCGGCCTTGAGCGTATCCCATTTTACCAAGAAAACCAGCCTGATCCATTATTCCAAAGCCGCCTTTGAAAAGGAGGCAGATGATGTGATCACCCTGGCCCGGACCGAAGGCCTGGATGCCCATGCCAATTCGGTAAAAATCCGGAAAAAATAACACGCTACAGGCTGTTACAAACCCGTAACAATCTGTCACCTAAAAAATCCATTCCATTGCCTATACAACCACAGATGAAGATGTTACAATCTTTAAAAAACTTGTCCATGAATTTAGAATCATTTTTTTACCTTAACGGCTGTTAAACACATTATAAATTATTAAGTGGCAGACCCGTTCTGATCATGGGCAAAAGAAAATGCGTATTTTCCGATAAATTCAGGAGCAGACAATGAACCGGTTCAAGCATATTCTGGCCTGTATTGACCTGTCCGATTACTCGCCCATGACCCTGGGCTATGCCCTGGGACTGGCCGGACAGGCAGATCTCAAGATCACCATTTGTTCTATTGTCCCTTTGCGGGAGGTTAATCCGGTATATATGGCCGGAATGATGTACCCCTGCAGGGAAGACACCAAGGAATACCTGGAAGAACTTAAAAAAAACAGGACTGCCCAGATCAGGGAGCTGATCCACACACGTTACCCTGAATTCGACGGCAAAACCGATATCCGTATCAAAATGGGATATCCTGCCGAAGAGATCCTTGGCATGATTGATGAGGTCGATCCTGACCTTGTGGTCATGGCCAATAAAGGACGTTCCAATCTGTCCAGCTTCATGTTCGGCAGTGCCGCAGAATTTGTATTCCGCCATTGCAGAAAAGCATTGTTCAGTGTCAGGGATAAACACATTTTTAAGCGGATGTACTCAGGCCGCGAATTGCCCGAAACCGGAGAACTCCGGAACATAATGGCTGCTGTGGACTTTTCTCCTTGGACCGAGCACATTCTGGCACGGGCGGGATGGATGGCACAAATAACAGGCGCAAAGCTTCATGTGGTTCATTGCATCGGCACCAAGGAGCTGGCCTGGATTAAATCCCATTACATCCCCGAAAACACCTTTTCCGAAGAGAAATTTTTACCCAAGGCCAAACAGCGGCGAAGGGCCCGGCTTGAGGATCAGATAAAAGCCGCAGGCATCAAAGATATGGCAGGAATTGATATCACCATTGACTCGGGAGATCCTTGTGAACAGATACTTTATGCTGCAAAAGATCTCAGAGCAGATGCACTGATTTTAGGACCTTTGGGGCACAGTCGATCGGTTAAATTTGTTTTGGGCAGCACCATTGAAAAAATTTTCCGTCATAGTCCGGTACCGGTATTGCGTCTGAGTCCTGACATTTGTATTTAGTGTTTGAACCCAAAGCCGCCCACCTGCGGCGTTGCAGAATTTAGTCCCATGGTCGTTCGTCCAGACAAAATTTTAGCTCAGGCACTATTTGAGAAAAACAAATAAAAAAAGAGTAAAAAATCAAGGAGAGCAGGATGAATAAAGCACTTATCGTCAGTGCAACCCGAACTCCTCTGGGCAGTTTTGGCGGCTCATTAAGCAGCATGGGCGCCACCACACTTGGGGGGCTTGTAATCAGGGAAGCGGTCCGGCGTGCTGATATTGAAGATGACGTGGTGGATGAATGCATCATGGGCATGGTTCTGCCCTGCGGGTATGGCCAGAATCCCGCAAAACAGGCTGTGGTGAAGTCGGGGCTTCCCTGGGAAGTGGAAGCCATTACCGTAAACAAGGTGTGCGGTTCCTCCCTTAAAGCCGTTATGCTGGCGGCTCAGGCCATCCAGTGCGGCGATGCTGATGTTGTGGTGGCCGGCGGCATGGAGACCATGAGTATGGCGCCCTATTACATGGACAAGGCCAGATGGGGGCATCGCATGGGGCCGGGTCGCATTGAAGACCATATGGTCCATGACGGGCTGTGGGATGTTGTCAATGATTTTCACATGGGCATGTCCAATGAGCTTTGCTCCGAGCGCTGGGACGTGACCCGTGAGGACCAGGATCGGTTTGCTGCCCAGTCCTTTGAGAGAGCATGTAAGGCTGTGGCCCAAGGGCGGTTTACGGATGAGATTATGCCCGTTTCAGTCCCCCAGCGAAAAGGGGGCCCAAAAATTTTTGATACGGACGAATGCCCCAAGGAGACAAGCTTTGAAGTTTTATCCAAAATGAAACCCGCGTTTAAAAAAGATGGTGTGGGTACGGCAGGCAATGCGTCCATCATCTCAGATGGTGCAAGCGCTGTGGTGGTGATGAGCGAATCAAAAGCAAAGGAACTGGGATGCACTGTCATGGCCGAAATCGGTGCCCAGGCCTCCTATGGCATTGATATGAAATATGTGCTCATGGCACCCATTTACGCTATTCCCAGGGTATTAAAGAAACAGGGTATCGGTATTGATGATGTGGATCTGTTCGAGATCAATGAAGCCTTTGCCGGCACTTCCACCGGTATCAGCAAAGTCCTGGAACTGGATTCGGAAAAAGTAAACGTAAATGGTGGCTCTGTGGCGCTGGGTCATCCTATTGGTGCCTCCGGTGCCCGGATTCTGACCACCTTATTGTATGAAATGGCCAAAAAAGATGTAAGAACCGGTCTTGCTTCGCTATGTTTAGGCGGCGGAGAGGCTGTAGCAATGGTCGTCAACCGTTAGACCGTTCTTTTTGAACAGGCAAGATGATCTGTAAACCCGGAAGCGCAATGGCGTGCCGGGTCAATTTCTTTCAAGTTGAATGTATAAGGTATAGGAGAACAGTAAAATGGAAGTTAAAAGTTTTGGTGTTGTTGGTTCCGGTCAAATGGGCAGCGGCATTGCCCAGGTGGCTGCTGCTGCAGGATTGAATGTGATCATGAGTGATATTAAAGAAGCGTTTTGTGAAAAAGGCCTTGCCACAATTACAGGCTCCCTGGACCGCTTATTAAGGAAGGAAAAATTAACCCGGGCCGACAAGGATGCTACCCTTGCCAGGATTACCACCACCACGGATTTAAAGGATATGGCCAAAGCTGACTTTGTGGTGGAAGCGGCCGTGGAGCGTGAGGATTTGAAATTTCAAATTTTCAAGGATCTGGATGACATCTGTCCTGAACAGGTGATTCTGGCCTCCAACACCTCATCCATTCCCATCGGCAGTATCGCAGCCCAGACCTCCCGCCCGGATAAGGTTATCGGCATGCACTTTATGAATCCAGTACCTATGATGAAACTTGTGGAAGTGATCAAAGGCATTGCCACTTCCGAACAGACCTTTAAACTGACTTGGGAGCTGTCCAAAAAATTCGGCAAGACCCCGGCTGAAGCCAATGATTTTCCCGGGTTCATTTCTAACAGGATTTTGATGCCCATGATCAATGAAGCGGTATTTTGTCTTTACCAGAGCGTTGGAAGCAAAGAAGACATTGATACGGTCATGAAGCTTGGTATGGCCCATCCTATGGGGCCCCTGACCCTGGCCGATCTCATTGGTCTGGATACCTGCCTTTACATCATGGAAACCCTGTATGATGGATTCAAGGACTCTAAATACAGACCCTGCCCGCTGCTGAGAAAATATGTGGAAGCAGGTTGGCTGGGACGTAAGAGCGGCAAGGGGTTTTACGATTACACCTAGCGGCTTACCCCGCAACGCTGAGCGTTCATCTCTCAAAATTGGGAGGTCGGAAACCGCAAGAGGATGTTATAGAGCCTGTTTGATAATTGATGAATCGGCTGCAATCCCATAAAAATGGCTCCAATTCCCCCAAATTTTATGTCAATAGTCCGCCTATTAACAGAAAATTGGTTCTCATTTTCATGAGATTTCGCTTCGATCCCCTAATTATCAAACAGGCTCTTAGACAGGCCGTAGCCCTCCGGCCTCCGGTTTCCATCCAAATTTGGAGCATGTTAAACATGGTCGTTGGAACAGGACAAATCAAACTCAGGCTTTTTGAGGTTCATTCTCTGAAAGCCAAACGTTCCATTGTTAAATCAATGATATCAAAACTGCAAAACCGGTTTAACATCAGCGTGGCAGAAACCAGCCTTAATGACAGCCATGACTGGGCTGAAATCGGATTTGCACTGGTGGGTAAGGATGTAAGAACAATTAATTCCAAAATAGACAAGGTGTTTAACATGGCTGACAAACTCGGGCTTGCCATGATTGCCGATACCCATATGGAAATTATTCATTATTGTGCTGATTATTCACGATAACGAGCCATGCATCTTTTTATAAACAAAATGGAGTTGGTAAAAAACGTTTGCAGCTGTCCGGATCGGCTGGGGCTTAAAATTATGTGTGGGTTAGGGATGAGACTTTCCCGCATAAGCAGGAAACATAGACTGTTTTGTGCTATTTTGCAGGATATTTTTTTGATTGAAAATCACAAAAAGCCCTGATATATAGGGATCGTTGTCAAAGGCCGGCGTAACTCAGTTGGTAGAGTATCTCACTCGTAATGAGAAAGTCAGCGGTTCGAATCCGCTCGCCGGCTCCAATACAATCAAGGCTATGAGGGGTTTTCGACCTGTTGAGTCGCAGCTTCAATGATAATTTTCTTTTATCCTTGAGTACTGCATTTGAAATGACAATACCCTGGATCTTGCTGGTGATTTCGTAGATGGTAAATACCCGGTCGTTTCCGTAGAACCGTTCCACTGGGTAATCTTTGTTATAAACCCTTATCCTCCGTGGATCTGGATGGCCCAGGCCGTGATCTCCTGCACCATTTCAGAGACAAATAAGTTGGCTATGGAAGCTTCCCGGGTGAATTTGCCCCCGGTCGTTCATGGAAATCCCAGAAAGAATCAACTGACGGGTCGCCCCGATCTTTGTGGCCATATCCGCAATCTGAAAGCGAATGGCTTGGTGTTTGGTGATGGCCACCCCGAACCACTTGCGTTTCCGGGTATACTTGACTGATGCATCAATGCGGCCTGGGCCACCCCAAGGGATTGAGCTGCAATACCAATCCTGCCGCTGTCCAGGCCGGACATGACGATTTTAAACCCATCGCCTTCCTTGCAGAAGATTTGGCAACCGGTACCCGGCAATCTTCAAAAATCAGGTCCGTGGTGTCCGATGCCCTGAGCTCCATTTTGTCTTCATGATGCCCCACCTGGATTTCAACGGCCCCGCTCACCACATAGGCAAACTCCTCATCCTCGTGTTGAAACCCAACCCCTTCATGGCTTTCTCCGGCTTCTACTACGATACGGAATGCCTTTAAATGGTTGTTTTCAGCACCGGAACATAAGGCCCATGATCAAAATAAAATCGCCCATCTACTTGTCTTTTAAGCCGCCCTCGGCGTTACGCCAAAAGACGCATATACCCAATATGCGTCCTTTGGCGTGCCTTGATGGCGACTTAAAATCCGGCGTATCTGTGGCAGATTTAATTCTGATCATGGGCCTAAGGGCGTATACGCATGTGCGCTTGGTATAGGCATCAGCCCTGGTATCTGGAGAATCATTTGGCTTCGTAAGCAAAGGGTCTGAATCCAGTTGAAGGGTGCGGGAGAGCTGGAGCAACGTTCCCACCGAAGGACGCTGTTCTCCGCTTCCGATTTTTTTTATGACATCATATTTGACTGAGCGCTGGTTCAGCACCCATCGCCTATCCCCTTAGGCTACAACTTCAATCCAGCCTTCGGTATCTTCAGTGTTTCCGTACTGAATGGCGGTCAAGGTATTATAAAATTTCATGCATGTTTCACCAGGGTCGCTGCAGGCTGCCGTCGTCATAAGCGGCAATGACCTCATCCATACTGATCCTGCGTTCGTTGACCTTCATATCCCATTTTTGGGCCAGATCAATGATGGAAAACCGGGTAATACCAGGCAGGATACTGCCGTTGAGCATCGGTGTAACCAGTTCGTCATTGATGAGAAAGAAAATATTCATGGCCCCTACTTCTTCAATGTATTTGAGTTCTATACCATCCAGCCACAGTACCTGATTATATCCTTCTTCTTTGGCCTTTTCCCCGGCCAGCAGGCTGGCAGCATAGTTCCCTGCAGTTTTGAACTCGCCGACACCGCCGCGCACGGCCCTGACATGGTCCTCACATACCCAGATTTTCACAGGCTGCAGACCCTGGGCATAATATGATCCCACAGGGGAGAGAATAATAAAAAACTTGTATGTATCGGATGCCCTGACACCAAGGAACGGATCTGTGGCCACTATGGTGGGCCGGATGTATAAAGAGGTACCCATGGTTTCGGGAATCCAGGCTGCTTCAACCTTGAGCAGCTCTTTCAGCGCATCCATGACAAAATCCACATCAATTTCAGGAATGCAAAGGCCCTGGCAGGAACGGTTCATACGGGCAAAATTATCACGGGCCCTGTAGAGTTGGATTTTTCCCTCTTTGGTTTTATAGGCTTTGAGACCCTCAAATACAGCTTGTCCGTAATGCAGCACCATGCTTGCCGGCGACATGGCAAAATCGCTGTAGGGTTCAATGCGGGCATTGAACCATCCCTTATCTTTTTCATAATCCATCACAAACATATGATCGGTAAACACCGAACCAAATCCCAGGTCTTCATCCTTGGGCCGGGTGCCTGGTTTCGATACCCGGGTAATTTTAAGCTCCATTCCGCCTCCATTTTCAATTCATGTAACTATATATAACTAATCGCCAGCGTTATTTTACTATTATCACCAGTGTGGTCCGGGCAATGCCGGTGCGCTGTTCACCACAGCCAACCCATGTGTGACCATAACCAATAATAATAAAATAATAAGAGATTCAAAGTAAAGAAATTTTGTCCTCATGAAAAATAATCCGTATCCGAGCATAAAAAAAAACCGATGTGACTCCTGGTTTGTACAGGCGCCACACCGGTTTTGTTTTTTTCAGGTGTGCTTGTAAGTTCTACTTTGCGTAAAACTGCTGATAA
>PDTI01000030.1 GCA_002747145.1 Desulfobacter postgatei | reverse complement strand
GCGACCTGAGAATGAGTAAGGTCAAACAGAAAGTATCAGGCTGCTTCAGAACAATTAAGTACGCCGAAGCCTATTGCCGTATCACCAGCTACCTGCAGAGCATGGCAAATAAAGGGTAAAATCCCCTGGTCGCTATCCAAATGGCCTTTTCTGGCCAAATTTACTCTGATAGGGGTTAGTAGTTACCTCTAAAAGACAAGTAGGTGGACGATTTTGTTTTGATCATGGGCCTTACTCCACGAGCAGGCTCTGACCGGGATAAATTTTGCTTCTTTTACTTAGATGATTTAATGACAGCAGGCGGTTAAGGCTCATATTGTGTCTTTTGGCAATACGGACAGGGCTGTCTCCAGATTTAACTTTATATCTGGAGACGTTTTTGCTACTTCCTTTATCGCCCAAGTCTATGGTCAGGCGCTGGCCAATGCTTAGCCTGGTCCCTGACAGTTTGTTAACTGCTTTAATTCGTTTTGTGGTCGTAGAAAATTTTTTGGCAATCAACCACAGGTTGTCTCCACTGCGCACAGTATAAGTGATCCTTTTTGATTTTTTTCGGGCCCTTGAGCCCGTCTTTGTACTTGCCGTGTACTGTGACCCTGGGATTTTCAATACATTGCCAATCACAATACAGCTTTTTTTTGAAATTTTATTGCACCTGGCAATGGCATTTACTGATGTTTTAAATTTTCCGGCAATGCCTGATAAGGTATCTCCTTTTCGTATACGGTAATATGTATACCGGGGGCTCTGGCGGTAAGTCGTTTTAATGGTATCTATCTTGGCTATAAACCGGTCTGCGTGATCTGAAGGAATTTTAATCGTGTAGGGCTCAGGCGGCAGGACTTCATGACGTAGTTCCGGGTTGAGAGAAACAAGTGTCTCTGTATCCACGTTGATCGCTTTTGCTATTTCGCTTAAGCGGACCTGTTTTTTTATATCAAAGGACTCGTATTTAATGGGCTTTAATGGTTTGTCTGTGGTAATATTATATTTTTCCAGGTTGTTAACAATATGAACAGTGGCCAAAAACCTTGGTACATACCTTGCTGTTTCCCGGGGCAGACTCTGGTATAGATCCCAGAAATTATCCAGGTAGTTGAGTTTCTGTTTGCGAATTGTCTTTAGTACACGGTATTCACCACAATTGTAAGCTGCGATGGCAGTCGTCCAGTCCCCGAACAGATTGTGCAGTTCTTTTAGATAATCAATGGCGGCTCTGGTAGCTTTTTCAGGATCCATGCGTTCATCTATATAGTGATTTCGGCTTAATCCGAACTTATTGCCGGTTGACGGTATGAACTGCCACAGACCAAGGGCTCTTGCGGGGGATAACGCCCTGGTATTGAAACCGCTCTCTATCAGGGGGAGCCAAGATATCTCTTCAGGCAGTCCGGATTTTTTAAGTTCCTGTACAATAAAGGGGCGATAACGGAAGGAGCGGTTAAGCGAACGGATAAAATATTTACGTTCGGGGCCGGTCAAGCGTTTTATCTCCGCATTCACATGGTCGTTTAAGGTAATGGGGATGGCTTCATGGTGTCCGGTTACAACAATCTGCCGTGATGCATAGATTTCAAGAACACGTTTGGAAATAAGGTAACGAATATCTTCTTTTTGCTGAGTAAACTCGGAATTTTCAGCAGTGTTGATTTCAAGCATCAGCGCATAGGCCGAATCAAGGTTTGACAATGCTTCTTCAAGATTTCCTTCTTCCCAGTAATTTTGTGCTGAACTGCAAAATTCAAGGGCTTGGTCTATCTTGGCTTGATTAGAATCAGGGGCGTGATTTTCGTGTTTTGCCTCATGCACAAAGATGCATTGGCCCTGGGGCTCATCAGCTGTTTTTAAGGCCTTGTCAGTTAAAGGGCTCAAGGTCTGATCAGTTAAAGGACTATTGGCTGACAAGCGGGTCTGTTGGCAACCGGTAATTAGAAATAAAGCAAAAATAGATGCGACCAGTTTGTAAGTATTCACTTCCTCTCCTTACCGATAGATGTTTGTATGATCATTCAAATTTAAGTTGTTAAATTGTGTTAAATTGCGTCTATGTTTTGTTGTGAATTGAGCCTGGATGTTGGTAGACTCAATCAGTCCATGGGTATTAAGTGAAAATAATTGTTTGTTTAATGAAGAAAATTTAGAATGTCAATGAAAAATGCAGTGAAACCATTGTTTTTAATAAAATTTTGACAAAAATTTAAAAAAGGCTTGCTATGTCAAAAATGTTCTGTTATGTTTTCTCGGTCTTTTTGCTACAGAAGGCGTGTAGTTTAAGGTGAGCCGATATAGCTCAGATGGTAGAGCATCTCACTTGTAATGAGAATGTCCTCCGTTCGATTCGGGGTATCGGCTCCAAACAAGCTCTCAGGTGGGGTTCCCGAGTGGTCAAAGGGATCAGACTGTAAATCTGACGGCTCAGCCTTCGGAGGTTCAAATCCTCCCCCCACCACCAAAACAAATGTAGGAGATCTGCGTGGTAGATTGTTGGGACTACATAGTCAGTTTGGTTGACTGACTTGATTTAGTCTTAATCATAAGCGGGAGTAGCTCAGTTGGTAGAGCTTCAGCCTTCCAAGCTGAATGTCGCGAGTTCGAGCCTCGTCTCCCGCTCCATTCGCAGTCTCTTATATACGGATTTAGAGTGTGTGGTGTTTAAGCCCATGTAGCTCAGTTGGTAGAGCGCTTCCTTGGTAAGGAAGAGGTTCACCAGTTCAATTCTGGTCATGGGCTCCACAGTGTGATACTTAGATTTGTGCCGCATTGAGTTTGGGGGGCACTTGTCGATGAGAATAGCTAGTTAATGTAAGTGCATCAAAAATAAACGTCAAGGGGTTGAAAGTGGATAGAGTTCTTATTGCGCTTGCCTGTACCGAATGTAAGCGGAAAAATTATACAACAACCAAGAATAAACGCAAAACTCCGGACAAGATTCAATTTAAAAAATATTGCGCATTTTGTAATAAACATCTTGTCCACAAAGAGACAAAAATAAAATAGAATAGTATTATGCAGGTCAGTAGCTCCAATTGGCAGAGCTCCGGACTCCAAATCCGGCTGTTGGGGGTTCGACTCCCTCCTGACCTGCCATTTTTTATGGCCTCCTGTTCGATCTTATGGTGTCGGGCAGGAGGTAATTTATCGGTGGGATATGTCGAGATTACAGAAAAAAAAACCGCAAAGTGAAAAACGAAAACGAGTTGTTGAAACTGATGGTGAGACAGGCGTTGCTGTAAAATCGACTGTTGCAGGTGTTGATTCTAAAAAAGCGATGGATCAGCCTGAAGCAGATAGTTTTTTTACAAGGACAACAGAATTTTTCCGGGAAGTAAAGATTGAGTTGAAGAAAGTGATCTGGCCGACCCAGAAACAGACAACCGGAACTACGGTTGTGGTGATTGTCTTTGTGTTTATTGTTGCTGTTTTCCTGGGTGTTTTTGATTACAGCCTGTCTAAGCTTGTTCAAGTTGTCCTGACTTAAGGCTAAGGGAAAGTACGATGTCTTTAAAATGGTATGTCGTCCATGTTTATTCCGGTCATGAGCAAAAGGTTAAGCTTGCTCTGGAAGAAAAGATCCAGGGATTGAAGCATCCGGAAAAATTCGGGGACATCCTCATTCCCTCCGAAAATGTTGTGGAATTGGTGGATGGGAAAAAAAGGCAATCTTCTAGAAAGTTTTATCCTGGATATATTCTTGTTCGTATGCATCTGGATAACGAGACGTGGCATATTGTAAGTTCCACTGCTAAGGTTACCGGGTTTCTTGGTGGGAAAAATAAACCTGCCCCTATAACTGACAGAGAGGCTCAACGCATTATTGAAAAGATGGAGCAGGGTAAGGAAAAACCTCAACCCAAATATTATTTTGAGCCGGGCGATGATGTGCGGGTTGTTGACGGGCCTTTTTCCAATTTTAACGGGACTATTGAAAAAGTGTCTCCGGATAAGGAAAAAGTCAAAGTGCTGGTCAGTATTTTTGGCCGCGCCACGCCGGTTGAATTGAATTTTATTCAGGTAAGCAAGATTTAGTCAGGTTAAATATAGAGTTTCAGGAGTATTGAAATGGCAAAAAAAGTAATGACGCAAATTAAGCTTCAAGTTGAAGCCGGTAAAGCAAATCCGTCCCCCCCCATTGGTCCGGCTCTGGGGCAGCACGGTGTTAATATCATGGATTTTTGTAAGGCGTTCAACGCTAAAACGGCTAATGATGCAGGGCAGATTATTCCTGTTGTCATCACTGTGTATCAAGACAGGTCTTTCAGTTTTATAACCAAAACTCCGCCTGCTTCGAGGCTGCTTTTGGCTGCTGCCAAGCTTTCTAAGGGGTCTGGGGAGCCGAACCGTGATAAGGTTGGCAAGGTGACAAGGGATCAAGTTGTTGCAATTGCAGAAACTAAAAAACCGGATTTGAACGCTTCTGATATTGATGCTGCTGTGAGGATTATTGAAGGCACAGCCAGAAGTATGGGAATAGAAGTCGTTTAACTTTACAAGTATAAGAGTGATTAAAATGCCTAAGCGGAGTAAAAAACATAACGAAGCACTGAGCAAAGTGGACAGAATGGTTCAGTATGGACCTAGAGATGCCTTGGAAATTGCTGTATCTTCTAGTTATGCAAAATTTGATGAAACGGTTGATGTTGCCGTAAGACTGGGGGTTGACCCGCGGCATGCAGATCAGATGGTTCGTGGAACCGTTGTTCTGCCCAATGGCCTGGGTAAAGAGGTGAAGGTTCTGGTGTTTGCCAAAGGAGAAAAAGAACAGGAAGCCCTTGATGCAGGCGCAGACTTCATTGCCACGGACGAGATCGTCGAGAAGATTAAAGATGGCTGGTTTGGATTTGATAAAGCAATTGCTACACCAGACATGATGGGTACCGTTGGCAAACTTGGACGTGTCCTCGGCCCAAGGGGGCTTATGCCCAATGCAAAAACCGGTACCGTAACTTTTGAACTTGCCAAGGCTATTAACGAAGTAAAAGCCGGTAAAATTGATTTCAGGGTTGAAAAAGCCGGTATTGTTCATGTTCCTGTCGGTAAAATTTCCTTTGGCGCTGAAAAGTTGTTGGAAAATGTAACCGTTTTTCTTGATAAGATTGTCTCTCTTAAACCTGCAGCAAGCAAGGGAAGCTATCTGAAATCCATCAGTGTCTCTTCGACAATGGGTCCTGGTATCAAAATTGATCCTTTGTTGATTTGATAGATAATAGGCGTGTTTTGTCCGTACTAAGCGAAACATGCTTAGAGCTATTTGGTGATTAGGGGATCGAAGCGAAATCTCATGAAAGTGAGAACCAATTTTTCCAAATTTTCTGTTATAGCCGGACGATTAGCATAAGATTTGGGAGAATTGGGGCCATTTTCATAAGATTGCAGCCGATTCATCAATTACCAAACAGGCTCTTAAACCTGTCCTAGACAGTAGGTGCATATTAGTTGCATAATCGGATTTGCCGGCCTGCCGAGACAGAAATTTCATTTTGTTTTGGTTTCGTTGGCACCTTCGACACGAATTTATTTATGGAAGGAGGTGTAAAAAATGCTGAATATTTCCCAGAAAAAAGAACTGGTCGAAAGGCTCGCAAAAACGCTTGCCGAAGCAGAAATTTCTTTTTTGATCGATTATAAGGGGCTCACAGTCTCCCAGGTGACCGAACTTCGTGCAAGTCTTCGGGAAGCCGGCGCTCAAATGGAAGTTGTTAAAAACACGTTGATGCGTCTAGCCGCAAAAGGGACCGACACAGATCTGTTAACAGATCTTTTTAAAGGACCTAATGCAATCATCATTTCTAAGGATGATCCTGTGGCACCAGCCTTAATGCTGTCAAAGACCAAAAAGATGCAGCGTAATTTAAAATAAACCAAAATTTTAGATTTATAACTACGATTCAGATAGTCGTATGTTTTCAGGAGATTATAATGGCTGATATTACAAAAGATGATGTAATTGAATTTGTTTCAAATATGAGCGTTCTGGAACTTTCCGAACTGATTAAAGAACTTGAAGATAAATTTGGTGTATCTGCAGCAGCACCTGTTGCTTTTGCTGCAGGTGGCATGCCTGGCGGAGGAGATGCAGGTGGTGCTGCAGCAGAAGAAAAGACTGAGTTTGACGTTATCCTTGAAGCGGCTGGTGACAAAAAGATTAATGTCATCAAAGAGGTTCGTGCGATTACCGGTCTTGGGCTGAAAGAAGCTAAGGCACTTGTTGAAGAAGCGCCCAAAGCTGTCAAAGAAGGGATTGCCAAGGACGAGGCAGACAAAATTAAAGAACAGCTTGAAGGTGCCGGTGCTCAGGTGTCTGTAAAGTAGTTTAGCATAGCTGATAAGCACAAACCAGTTTGTGTAAAACTATACGCGGGGGCAAGACCAGCGGGTCGTGTCTCCGCTTTTACAGTTGGAAAAACTCACATCGGGAGATATCATGACCGGAAGTCTTTTGGCGAGCAAGCGTGTTAGAAAAGAGTTTGGTGGTAAACGTAAAATTATAGACATCCCTGATCTCATCGGGATGCAAAGAGAATCCTTTGAAGGGTTTCTTCAAAGGGATGTTTCACCCCAGGACAGAGAGGAAAAGGGGCTGCATTCGGTTTTTAAATCCGTATTTCCCATTAAAGATTTTACCGATACCTCTTCTCTTGAATATGTTTCTTATTCCTTTGGGGAGACCAAGCACTCTATGCAGGAGTGTATCAGTCGAGGGATGACCTATGATATCCCAGTCAATATAAGGGTTCGGCTTGTCGTCTATGAACATGACAAAGACACAGGTGTGTCAACCATCCGTGATATAAAAGAGCAGGAGATATATTTTGGCACCATTCCTTTGATGACCCCTAGAGGAACCTTTATCATCAACGGTACTGAACGTGCCGTTGTCTCCCAGCTCCACCGATCTTCCGGTGTGTTTTTTGACCATGACAAAGGAAAAAACTATTCCTCGGGTAAGATAATTTACACTGCCCGTATTATTCCAGTGCGTGGTTCCTGGATTGATATGGAAATTGATGCCAAGGATATTGTCTATATCCGTATAGACCGCCGTCGTAAATTTCCTGTTTCCATTCTTTTCAAGGCGTTTGGATACACCGGGGAAGATATTCTGGATTTTTTCTATACCAAGGAAAGAATTTTACGTAAAAATGGCTCTTATTTCAGAGAATTTGTTCCTGAAAATTTGGTCCGGCAACGAGCCGGCTATGATATAAAATCTCCTGAAACAGGGAATGTTGTGGTCAAGGCCGGTCGGATTTTTACCAAACGTGCATTAAAGCAACTTGCCGATGAGAATCTGGATTTTATTCCTGTTTCTGAAGAGGAGCTTATAGGAAAAGCGTTTGCTGGCAATTTTGTTCTGGACGACGATGATCCTGCTGTTTTGTTTAGAGCTGGTGATACAATTGCAGAAGATACGTTTGAGCTGTTCGAGGAAAAGGATGTTGATAACTTTGAGATTCTTTATGTAGATCCGCGCAGTTCAGATTCCATGCGTAAGACCTTGGTTTCAGACAAAATTGAATCCAAGGAAGAGGCCTTAATGGATATTTACCGAAGGCTTCGTCCCGGCAATCCTGCCACCATTGAAGTGGCCCAGGATTTTATTGATCATCTGTTTTTCCGCCAGGCCTATTACGACTTGTCCAAGGTGGGGCGTCTTAAAATGAATCATCGCCTTGGGATGAACACAAAAATCGACGTGAAAACCCTGAGAAAAGAGGATGTACTGCTTACCGCAGCCACGTTGATTGAGCTTAAAGACACCCAGGGACAGGTGGATGATATTGATCATTTGGGAAACCGGCGGGTCAGGGCTGTGGGGGAACTTCTTGAAAACCACTACCGCATCGGTCTGGTCCGCATGGAGCGGGCCATCAAGGAAAAGATGAGCATGCAGGAAGTGGACGCCATGATGCCCCACGACCTTATTAATCCCAAACCTGTGTCTGCGGTTGTTCGTGAATTTTTCGGCACGTCACAATTGTCCCAGTTTATGGATCAGACCAATCCGTTGTCTGAAACCACCCATAAGCGGCGCCTTTCGGCTTTGGGGCCTGGTGGTTTGACCCGTGAGCGTGCCGGCTTTGAGGTGCGTGACGTTCACCCCTCCCATTATGGCCGTATCTGCCCCATTGAAACCCCTGAAGGGCCTAACATTGGTTTGATTGTTTCCCTGTGTACCTATGCCCGGGTAAATGATTTTGGGTTTATTGAAACCCCTTTCAGGATCGTAAATGAGGGAAATGCCACCAAAACAATTCAGCATTTAAGCGCATTTGAAGAAAAGGAACACCCGATTGCCCAGGCCAATGCATCTTTGGATGTCGACGGGAATTTTATCAATCCCACAGTATCTGCACGGGTGACCGGGGAATTTGAGATGGTGGCACCCGAAGAGGTAAAATTCATGGATGTGTCGCCAAACCAGCTCGTATCCGTATCTGCATCCCTGATCCCTTTTCTTGAAAATGATGACGCCAACAGGGCGCTTATGGGGTCCAACATGCAGCGCCAGGCCGTACCGTTGATCCGTAGTGAAGCGCCTTTGGTGGGAACCGGTATGGAAGCGGTTGTTGCAAGGGATTCCGGGGTTACCATTGTTGCTGAATGTGACGGGGTGGTGGTTGATGTGGATTCAAAACGTATTGTTGTTAAAAATGATGACAATGATGATCCAAAATTTAATAAGGCTGTATCTATTTATAATTGTAGCAAGTTTATCCGTTCCAACCAGAACACCTGCTTTAATCACAGGCCTATTATTAAGAAAAACGAGCGGGTTAAAAAGGGGCAGGTCATTGCAGATGGGCCATCCACTGAACTGGGGGAACTGGCCCTTGGGAAAAATGTGACCGTGGCGTTTATGCCCTGGGATGGTTATAATTATGAGGATTCCATACTGGTGTCCGAGCGTCTGGTCAAGGATGGTGTGTACACCTCGGTTCATGTTGAGGAATTTGAGATCCTGGCCAGGGATACCAAGCTTGGCAAGGAAGAGATCACCCGGGACATTCCCAATGTGGGTGAAGATGCGTTAAAAAATCTGGATGACAGTGGTATCATCCGTCTGGGCGCCGAGGTAAAACCTGGTGATATTCTGGTAGGGAAAATTACGCCCAAGGGTGAAACCCAGCTTTCTCCTGAAGAAAAACTGCTGCGCGCTATTTTTGGTGAAAAAGCCGGTGATGTAAAGGATACCTCCCTTTGTGTGCCACCTGGTGTCCATGGCAAGGTGATTGATGCCAAAGTCTTTTCGCGCCGGGGTCTGCCCAAGGATGACCGAACACGCCAGATCGAAGATGAAGAGATTGAGCGTTTTGAAAAAGACCGTGATGATGAGATCAGAATTATTTCTGAGGTGGGTCGCCAGAAAGTTGAATCGCTACTTGACGGGCATGCCCTGCTCAATAGTCTGGAACGTAACGGCAAGGTACTGGTTAAGTCTGGAACAAAAGTTGTTCCGGGTCTATTTGAAAATATTTCTGTGTCCGTTCTCGTAAATGTTACTGTTGAGGATGCTGTATTGACCGAAAAGGTTCAGGTTGTCCTTGAACAGGCCCAGGAACAGATAAAAAAGGCCCGGGAACATTTCAATCGCCAGGTATCCAGATTTGAAAAGGGTGATGATCTTGCTCCAGGGGTTCTCAAGCTCATTAAAGTTTCTGTTGCCATGGAACGGGTGCTTTCGGTCGGAGATAAGATGGCCGGCCGCCATGGGAACAAGGGGGTTGTTTCAAGAATCCTTCGGGTTGAGGATCTGCCTTACTTTGCAGATGGTCGTCCCGTTGACATGGTGCTTAACCCCTTGGGTGTGCCTTCCCGTATGAATGTGGGGCAGATTCTTGAGATCCATCTGGGCCGGGCTGCCTATGCGTTGGGCCAGCAGATTGATGAGATGCTGGAAGAAAAACGGCTGGACGCACTTCGGGACAAAGCCAAACAGATATTCTCCTTGACCCGTAAACAAAAAGAGGGGCAGGTGGATGATATTATTGTCCGGAACATTGATGCCATGGATGACGAACAATTCATGGACTTTGTTTCCCTGTATAAAAACGGGGTGCATACGGCCACACCGGTATTTGACGGTGCCACAGAGGAGGAGATCAAGGAATTGATCAGCCTGTCTGGCAGTGACCCTTCCGGGCAGTCCATCCTCTATGACGGGCGTACCGGCAGACCCTTTGATAAACCGGTTACGGTGGGGACCATGTATATGCTTAAACTTCACCATCTGGTTGATGATAAGCTGCATGCACGGTCCATAGGACCCTACTCCCTTGTCACCCAGCAGCCCCTTGGCGGTAAGGCCCAGTTTGGGGGGCAGCGTCTTGGAGAGATGGAGGTCTGGGCCATGGAAGCCTATGGTGCCGCCCATGCACTCCAGGAATTTCTTACGGTCAAATCCGATGATATGACCGGCCGGACCCGTATGTATGAGAAAATTGTTAAAGGCCAGAATGTCCTGGAACCCGGAATGCCTGAATCTTTCAGGGTGCTGATTAAAGAGCTCAATGCGCTGGGGCTGGATATGAATCTTATAGAAGGCAGCAAATAAGGAGAAGACATTGGATAATATTTATGATTTCTTCGCAAAACCCAAGGACCCCCAAAGGTACCAGGGCGTTCAGATTAGCCTTGCATCATCAGATCAGATTCGGGAATGGTCCTACGGTGAAATAAAAAAACCGGAGACCATTAACTATAGAACTTTTAAGCCCGAACGTGACGGTCTTTTCTGTGCCAAGGTATTTGGACCGACCAAGGATTATGAGTGTAATTGTGGTAAATACAAACGCATGAAACACCGGGGTGTTGTTTGTGAAAAATGCGGGGTTGAGGTTATTCAGTCCAAAGTCAGACGTGAACGTATGGCGCATATTGAACTGGCTGCACCTGTATCACATATCTGGTTTCTGAAAAGTCTGCCTTCCAAAATCGGCAATGTCCTGGATATGACGTTGAAGAATCTGGAAAAGGTGCTTTACTTTGATTCATATATTGTTATCGACCCCAGGGATACCGGGTTGAAAAAAATGCAGTTGCTTTCCGATGATCAGTATTATGAAGCCATCGAAACATTCGGAGAAGAAGGCTTTGTTGCCGGGATTGGGGCTGAGGCGATATTAATCCTGCTCAATGAGATCGATCTTCAGGCGGTGCATGATGAACTTACCGAAGAGATCGGTTTGACCAAGTCCATGGCTAAGCAGCAAAAAATGGCCAAACGCATGAAGGTGATAGATGCTTTTTTGAGCTCAGGTATAGAGCCCTCCCGGATGATTCTGACGGCCTGCCCCATTCTGCCTCCGGATTTGCGTCCCCTTGTTCCCCTTGAAGGCGGCAGGTTTGCCACCTCGGATCTCAACGACCTGTATCGCCGGGTACTGAACCGGAATAATCGGCTTAAACGGTTGGTTGATCTCAATGCACCGGATATTATTGTCCGGAACGAGAAACGGATGCTCCAGGAAGCTGTGGATGTGCTTTTTGACAATGGTCGCCATGGCCGGGTGGTCACGGGTACCAATAAACGTCCGTTGAAATCTCTGTCTGATACACTTAAAGGCAAACAGGGGCGGTTTCGTCAGAACCTTTTGGGTAAACGTGTGGATTATTCCGGGCGTACTGTTATTACCGTGGGATCTGAACTGCGGCTGCACCAGTGCGGGATTCCCAAGAAGATGGCGTTGGAATTGTTCAAGCCGTTTATTTACAATTACCTTGAGCAGAAAAGCCTGGTCTCCACAGTTAAAAGTGCCAAGAAAATGGTTGAGCGGGAGGAGACCGAAGTGTGGGATGCCCTTGAGGCCGTCGTAAAGGAATATCCGGTGATGTTGAACCGTGCGCCCACCCTTCATCGTCTCGGGTTTCAGGCCTTTGAACCGGTATTGATCGAAGGTAAGGCCATTCAGCTTCATCCCTTGGTCTGTCCGGCATTCAATGCTGATTTTGATGGTGATCAGATGGCTGTCCATGTGCCGCTTTCCCTGGAATCTCAGCTTGAAGCCAGGATCATGATGCTGTCCACCAACAATATCTTGTCCCCGGCAAACGGTCAGCCCATTATCGTTCCCACCCAGGATATTGTATTGGGCATTTACTATATGACCCGGGCAATGTCGGGTCAGCAGGGGGAGGGGGCCACTTTTTCAAGTATCGACGAGGTCCGTTTCGCTTTTGATGCAGGCGCGCTCAATATTCACGCCAAAATAAAGGTTCGCATTGATGATGTGATTTATGATACCACCACTGGCCGGATTCTTCTGTGGGAAACCATTCCCGGTGATGTATTGTTGAACATGAGCCGTATCCGGACCGAGCAGCTTGAGCAGGCCGAAGCTGCCCTTGCTGAACTCAAAGCTGGTGAGGATTTCGATGTTGTCCTTGAAAAATACGGTGATGAAGAAATTAAAAAAACCAGGGGAACAACGGGTGTGTTAACACGCAAGGAGTTTAAAAATATTTTCCAGGTTTCCGATGTGGTGGTGGAGCAGCTTTACGGGCTTAAAAAAGGGCAGTTCACCGATGTCCGGATGGTGGGTGAAAAGTACACGATTTTCAAAGTGGATGAAAGAAGCTCTACACTGCCGTTTAGTCTGGTGAATAAACTGATGGATAAAAAATCCATTGTAAAGCTCATTGACTATGCATACAGGAACATCGGTTTAAAGGAAACCGTTATTCTTTCTGACCGGCTTAAGGATATCGGGTATAAGAACTCAACCCTTGGCGGTCTGTCCATCTGTATTGATGACATGATTATTCCCGAACATAAATGGGAGTTGATTGGTAAGGCCGAAAAAAATATTGAAGATATTAAAAATCAGTATTCTGAAGGGTTGATTACCCAGGGTGAAAAATACAATAAGGTGGTTGATATCTGGGCCCAGGCCACAGATGATATTGCCAATGCCATGATGGAAGTGATGAAAAATCCACCCAAGAAAGGGGGGACAGACAGCTCCGAGGAGCTCAATGCCGTTTATGTGATGGCAGATTCCGGGGCCCGTGGTTCCAAGGATCAGATGCGTCAGCTGGCAGGTATGCGCGGCTTGATGGCCAAGCCTTCTGGTGAAATTATTGAAAATCCCATCACGGCGTGTTTCCGTGAGGGCCTGTCCGTACTCCAGTACTTTATTTCCACCCATGGTGCCCGTAAGGGGCTGGCGGATACCGCACTGAAAACCGCAAACTCTGGTTACCTGACCCGCCGTTTGGCCGATGTCGGTCAGGATTGCACCATCGTTGAGGCGGATTGCGAAACCATCAACGGCATTGAAGTTGAAGCATTGTATGAGGGGGGGGAAATTATTCAGACCCTTGGGGAAAGAATTCTTGGGCGCGTAACCCAGGAAGATATCCACGATCCCTATTCCGATGAATTTATTGTGGCGTCTGACACAGAACTCAATGAAGCCCATGTGGCTAAAATTGAAGCGGCTGGTGTTCAACGGGTAAAAATAAGATCCGTATTGACATGTAACTCAAAACACGGTGTATGCTCAAGGTGTTACGGCCGTGACCTTGCCCATGGTGCCACAGTGGAGATCGGTCAGGCCATTGGTATTGTGGCAGCCCAGTCCATTGGTGAACCCGGAACCCAGTTGACCATGCGTACCTTTCACATCGGTGGTACAGCGTCCAGAAAGGTCGAGGTTGCTGAAGTCAAAGCCCGTGTGGGGGGGATTCTAAAGTTCAATGAAGATATTCAGACCGTAACCTCGGCCCAGGGGGATGTGATTGTCATGAATCGTAAAGGCGGGGGTGTGACCATTGTGGGAGATGAGGGACGTGAGCGTGCCAAGGATAACGTGATTTACGGTGCCACCCTCCATGCCAGGGACGGTCAGCAGATTGAACCAGGTGATATTATCGCCACCTGGGATCCTTTTACCACACCGATTATCACGGAAGTATCCGGCCGGATAAGATTTGCCGATATTATCGTGGGGAATACGGTTCAAGAACAGATTGATCCGGTTACCGGAAAGGTGTCAAGGACGATCATTGAAAGCAAGGATGTCGAGGTTCGGCCCAGGATAACCGTTAAGGATAGAGAAGGCAAGGCGGTTAAACTGCCTAACTCTAAAACACCTGCCAGATATTACCTGCCGGTCAACGCCATTCTCACTGTTGATGAGGATGATAACATTATGGCTGGCGATGTTATTGCCAAGCTGCCTCGTGCCACCACAAAAACCAAGGACATTACCGGTGGTCTGCCAAGGGTTGCAGAGCTTTTTGAGGTCAGAAAGCCAAAGGATCCGGCAGTGTTGACTGAGATTGACGGCTATGTCACTGTTTCAAAGGGGACGAAAGGTCGCCAGAAGATTACAGTTAAGCCCGGTGATGTTGGGCAGGCAAAGGAATACTCGGTGCCAAAGGGTCAGCATGTGTCTGTGTATAATGGTGACTATGTAAAGTCAGGTGACCCGCTGATCGCAGGTTCTGCCAATCCCCAGGATATAATGAATATCAAAGGTGAAGTGGCACTGGCCAAATACCTTGTTGATGAAGTCCAGGAGGTTTACAGGCTTCAGGGTGTACGAATCAATGACAAGCACATTGAAGTTGTTATTCGCCAGATGATGCGCCGGGTTAAAGTGATCTCCACTGGAGATACCAATTTTATCCCCGATGAACAGGTTGATCGCGTTCATTTTGAAGAAACCAACCGCAATGTTGCCATGGAGGGCGGAGAGCCTGCCAAAGGAGAACCCCTGATTCTTGGTATTACCAAAGCCTCTTTGTCCACAGACAGCTTTTTGTCTGCCGCATCGTTTCAGGAAACGACCAAGGTGCTGACCCTTGCGGCCATTGAAGGTAAATATGACGGCCTCAAGGGGTTGAAAGAAAATGTGGTTATGGGCAGACTCATCCCCGCAGGTACTGGTTTTCCTGGTTATAGAAATCTGGACGTGGGATATGGTGAAGTCGCTGAAATATAGAACAAGTAAAATATTATTGACATTTTAAAAAAGTATAAGTAGAATTAAACATTTTGTCGTGTATGGCGACTTATTAAGCTTGATGAAGGAGCATGTGGGGTTATGCCGACCATAAATCAATTGGTAAGAAAAGGTAGAAAGAAAGCTGAAAAAAAGGTGAGTACACCGGCGTTGAAGGGTGGGCCCCAAAAACGCGGGGTTTGCACCAGGGTGTATACGTCTACGCCTAAAAAACCGAACTCGGCGCTAAGGAAGGTTGCAAGGGTTCGTTTGACAACCGGTATGGAAGTTGCGGCTTATATTCCAGGTATGGGACATAATCTCCAGGAGCACTCTGTTGTTTTGGTCAGGGGCGGCAGAGTGAAGGATCTTCCAGGGGTGCGCTATCATATTGTCAGGGGGGCTCTTGATACGCTGGGTGTGGATGATCGTCGTCAGGGACGTTCAAAATATGGTGCCAAGCGTCCCAAGTAGTCATGATGGTCCAAAAAATCATGATGGGTTTTAGCATTCATATTAACAAAATATAAATTTGATGGACTGTTTAAGATGGCAAAAAAAATAGTGTTTAAAGAAGGTTTCATGCAGGATGCTACACATGAAGAAAAGCTTGCAGCCAAGTTTGTCAATTGTGTTATGAAAGACGGCAAAAAGAATGCTGCCCGTAGAGTTGTGGCGGACGCGTTGATGATTGCTGAAGATAAAATTGGTGAACCTGCTCTGGCGGTGTTTAAAAAGGCTGTTGATAATATCAGACCTTCTGTTGAAGTAAAGTCAAGAAGGATCGGCGGATCTACCTATCAGGTGCCTACTGATATAAAACCCGGTCGTCAGACAGCTCTGGCCTTCAGGTGGCTTATCAATTTCAGCAGAGGACGTTCTGAAAAAGGGTTTGCAAATAAACTTGCTGCTGAATTGATGGACGCTTATAACGAACGTGGCGGGGCAATCAAGAAAAGAGAAGATACACATAAAATGGCTGAAGCCAACAAAGCTTTTGCGCATTTTAGGTGGTAGAAATTTAAAATATCTTTGTAAACATTCCACAGGAGGAATATAGAAGATGGCTAAGGAGAAATTTGAGCGGAACAAACCGCATGTGAACATCGGGACGATCGGGCATATTGACCACGGGAAAACCACCCTGACTGCGGCGATTACCAAGCTTGCCGGTATGAAAGGTCATGGGGAATTTGTTCCCTTTGATGAAATTGATAAGGCTCCGGAAGAAAGAGAGCGTGGTATCACCATCGCCACCGCCCATGTTGAATATGAGACTGAAAATCGCCATTATGCGCATGTCGATTGCCCGGGGCATGCTGATTATATTAAAAATATGATCACTGGCGCTGCTCAGATGGATGGCGCGATTCTGGTTGTGTCTGCAGATGATGGTCCTATGCCCCAGACCCGTGAGCACATCCTGCTTGCCCGCCAGGTCGGTGTGCCTAAGATTGTTGTATTTTTGAATAAATGCGATATGGTTGATGATGAGGAACTGATTGAACTGGTTGAAATGGAGCTCCAGGAGCTTCTCGATACCTATGAATTCCCTGGTGATGAGACCCCGATTATCCGCGGTTCCGCGCTTAAAGCCCTGGAATGTGATGATGTGGAAGCCGAAGAAGCTAAACCTATTTTTGAGCTTCTTGATGTGCTTGATGATTACGTTCCCGAGCCTGAAAGGGATACGGCTAAGCCCTTCTTGATGCCCATTGAAGACGTATTCTCAATTTCTGGACGTGGTACGGTTGTTACCGGTCGTATTGAGCGTGGTGTAATTAAGACCGGCGAAGAGATTGAAATTGTAGGTATCAGAGAAACTGCAAAAACCGTATGTACCGGTGTTGAAATGTTCAGAAAGCTTCTGGACGAAGGTCAGGCTGGTGATAATGTTGGATTGTTGCTGCGCGGTACAAAACGTGATCAGGTTGAGCGCGGTCAGGTTGTATGCAAGCCTGGGTCCATTGAACCCCATACTAAGTTTAAAGCTGAAATGTATGCCCTGAGTAAAGAAGAAGGTGGGCGGCATACCCCGTTCTTTACAGGGTATAGACCCCAATTCTTTTTCAGAACTACAGATATTACAGGTGTGTTGACCCTTGAAGAGGGAGTTGAAATGATTATGCCTGGTGATAATGCAACCATTAACGTTGAGTTGATTAACCCCATCGCCATGGAAAAAGAACTTCGTTTCGCTATTCGTGAAGGCGGCCGTACAGTTGGTGCCGGTGTTGTTGGCGATATCATTGAATAGTAGATTAAGAAAGAACAATTACAATGTTGAAGACTAAAATTAGAATTAGGCTCAAAGCTTATGATCATAAGCTGCTTGATCAGTCTTCAGTAGATATTGTTGATACGGCAAGGAAAACCGGCGCCAGAATTGTGGGGCCGGTTCCCTTACCCACCCGGATCAATAAGTTTACTGTGTTGCGTTCACCACACGTGAATAAAAAATCCCGTGAGCAGTTTGAAATCAGAACGCATAAAAGAATGATGGATATTCTAGAACCGACCCAGCAAACAGTGGACGCGTTAATGAAGCTTGACCTGTCCCCTGGTGTGGATGTTGAAATTAAATTATAGTGCATTAACAGGGACATATTTATTATGATCAGTGGATTGCTTGGAAAAAAAATCGGGATGACCAATCTGTTTGCCTCCGATGGACAGCTCGTTCCTGTTACCGTGCTGGAGGTTGGGCCTTGTGTTGTAACCCAGATAAAGACAGAAGAGACTGATGGGTATACCGCTTTGCAGATCGGGTTTGATGAAAAGCCGCTTGAGCGCTTGAATAAACCCATTGCAGGACATTTAAAAAAGACATCAAATAAAGGCTTTCGCGTTTTAAGAGAATTTAGAGAAGATTCAGTTGACGAGGTTGAAGCCGGTGCCACCATTGGTGTTGATCTGTTTTCAATTGGTGATAAAGTTACTGTGACCGGCACCTCAAAGGGTCGTGGCTTTCAGGGAACAATTAAGCGTCATGGCTTTTCACGTGGACCGGAAACCCATGGTAACCGAAATCATAGAAAACCAGGCTCAATTGGAAATTCTGCATGGCCTGCAAAGGTCATCAAAGGAAAAAAACTGCCCGGTCACAAAGGTGTAGATAAAGTAACGGTTAAAAATTTAACCATTGTAGATATTAAGCACGATGACAATCTTATTCTTGTTAAAGGTGCTGTGCCGGGTTTTAAAACAGGTGTTGTCGAAGTGCGCAAAGCTGATGTAAAAAAATAAAACAGTTTTTGATGCCAGGTTTATCGCTTAACTTGGTATCTGATTAGAAGTATCTGAACGTAAACCTGTGTTTGGGACAAAAGTTGCTCAGATGCAAGGCATAAAAAATCCGAGTACACTATTGCATATAAAGCTTTATTTTATGATTTGGTAAATTTTTTATAGCCCCATAAATGGATTTTCGTTCAAACTAAAATAGACGAATAGCGACTATGGGTATTGCATCTATTTCGCAGTGATGCATAGTCGATCAAAATTGAAGAGGAAGAATAATGGCTGCTGTAGAGGTATTAAACAGTACAGGTGCTAAAGTGTCTGAAATTGAGCTGCCTGACGAAATTTTCAGCATACCGGTTAAAACAGGAGTTCTTCACGAAGTCGTTCGGTCCCAGCTCGTATCAAAACGGGCAGGGACTGCTGCGTCTAAAACCAGGGGTATGATTTCAGGTTCCACAAAGAAATTGTTCAGGCAGAAAGGAACCGGTAATGCCCGGGCCGGTAGCATTAAATCTCCTTTGCGTAAAGGTGGTGGCGTTATCTTTGGTCCCAGCCCCAGGTCTTATGACATAAAAGTCCCTAAAAAGGTAAGAAAACTTGCCCTGAAAATGGCTTTAAGTTCGAAGGTTTCAGACAATCAGCTTTTTGTCATTGATGCGCTTGAGCTTGATGAAATCAAAACAAAGGCGTTGGTTAATGTGCTTTCCGCATTGAAACTTGATGATCTTCTCATTGTTTCTGACACGGATGATGCAAAGCTTGCATTGTCCTCCAGGAATATTCCGGATGTTAAAGTGATTAGAACTGAAGGCCTCAATGTTTATGACATTTTAAAGTTTAAAAACCTTCTCCTGGTTGAATCCAGTATTGAGAATATCAAAGGGAGGCTGGGCTAAGATGATTGAATATGACATTCTGCGTGGACCTGTGGTAACCGAAAAATCCACCCTTCAAAAAGAGCAGTTCAACCAGGTGACATTAAAAGTTGCCAAGGATGCCAACAGGGTTGAAATCAAAAATGCTGTTGAGAAAGCCTTTAATACACGGGTCAAGCAGGTGAGAACCTTACAAGTCAAAGGTAAAATAAAACAGCGTGGCAGAATTACCGGTAAACAAAAGGACTGGAAAAAAGCAGTTGTTACGCTGATGCCCGGACAACGAATTGAATTTTTTGAAGGTGTGTAAAGAGGTATTCATATGTCAACAATAGTTAAGACCAAGCCCACATCTCCGGGAAGACGTGCTCAGGCGTATCTTTCTTTTGAAGAAATTACAAAAGATCGCCCTGAGCGAAGGCTGACTAAAAATCTCAATAAGCGGTCCGGCCGGAATTCATACGGAAGAATTACCGCCAAACACAGGGGCGGCGGGGCTAAGAAAAAATATCGAATTATTGATTTTAAAAGGGACAAAGATGGAATCCCTGCCAAGGTTTCTGCCATTGAATATGATCCCAACAGATCCGCCAGAATTGCCCTGTTAACTTACGCTGACGGAGAAAAAAGATATATTTTAGCTCCCCTTGATATCAAGGTTGGGGATATTCTTGAGACCGGTCCTGATGCGGATATTAAACCAGGTAACTGTCTGCCACTGGAAAATATTCCCACCGGTACCAGAATTCATAATATTGAATTGAAGCAAAATAAGGGTGGTCAAATAGTTAGAAGTGCCGGCGGGTATGCCCGTCTTATGGCCAAAGAAGGGTCTTATGCCCAGATTTTGCTCCCTTCAGGTGAAGTTCGTATGATTCATCTTAAATGCAAAGCCACGGTTGGACGTGTTGGGAATGAAAAACACAGTGATGTCAGCATCGGTAAAGCAGGACGTTCAAGATGGATGGGGCGACGGCCTTCTGTCCGTGGTGTGGCAATGAACCCTGTGGACCATCCCATGGGTGGTGGCGAAGGCCGTTCTTCCGGTGGGCGTCAGCCATGTTCTCCCTGGGGCATGCCGGCCAAAGGTAAAAGAACCCGTAAGAATGCCAGAACAGATCGGTATATTGTTAAAAGAAGGGCTAAAAGGAAATAGGTGATAAATTATGCCAAGATCATTAAAAAAGGGACCTTATATCGCACCTGAGCTTCTGAAAAAAGTTCTTGAAGCCCGGAAGTCCAGCAGCAATAAAGTTATCAAAACCTGGTCGCGCCGGTCCACCATTCTGCCTGAAATGGTAGGAAGCACCTTTGCTGTTCATAATGGAAAAAAGTTTATTCCTGTGTTTGTAACGGAAAATATGGTGGGACATAAGCTTGGTGAATTTTCACCCACAAGAACGTATTGGGGTCATGCGGCAGATAAAAAATCCAAACGGTAATCTGCTTAGGATTTAAAGGAAATTAAAGATATGGAAGTTAAAGCGACTACAAGATATGCAAGAATCTCACCGTTTAAGCTGCGGCTGCCCATCAGCGAGATCAAAGGCAAAAATGCTGAACATGCCTTGGATTTATTAAAGTTCATGCCTTTAAAAGCAGCAGGGCTTATATATAAAACCCTGGCATCCGCCATTGCCAATGCCGAGCATAACCACGAGATTGATGTTGATAACCTGGTAGTGAAAAATGTGATTGTTGATCATGGACCATCCATGAAACGGTTCAGGCCGCGGGCAAGGGGAAGGGCTGCCCGTATTCTGAAAAGAACCAGTCATTTAACAGTGGTTGTAGAAGAAACCGTCTAAACGAAGGAGGGAAAGGCTTGGGCCAGAAAGTAAATCCTACCGGATTAAGATTAGGCATCATCAGGACTTGGGATTCCAGATGGTACGCCGACAAAGAGTATGCAAGTTTTGTCGAAGAAGATTTTAAAGTAAGAAAATTTTTGAAAAAGAAACTGTACCACGCCGGTATTTCCAAAATTGAGATTGAGCGGTTTTCAAAACAGATCAGGCTCAGGGTTTTTGCCGCCAGACCCGGCATCATTATCGGTAAAAAAGGGGCAGAGATTGCGCTGCTGAAAAATGAGCTTGAAAAAATGCTTGATCCTGAAGTGTTGATTGATATTAAAGAGGTCAGAAGACCTGAAACCGATGCACAGCTGGTCGCGGAAAATATTGCAAGTCAGCTTGAAAAACGCATCGCTTTCAGAAGGGCAATGAAAAGAAGTGTTTCCTCTGCCATGAGATTCGGAGCAAAAGGGATCAAAATTATTTGCTCCGGTCGTCTGGGGGGTGCTGAAATGGCCAGAACCGAATGGTACAAGGAAGGCAGAATTCCGTTGCATACGCTTAGAGCTGATGTGGATTACGGATTTATTGAGGCCAAGACCACCTATGGAACCATCGGTATTAAGGTGTTCATATTCAAAGGGGAAGTGTTAAGCCCCGGTGAACAGGCTCTGGCAACGAATTAGAGGGAATAAGGAGAAATTAGCAAATGCTCAGTCCCAGAAATATAAAATTTCGCAAACAATTCCGTGGTAGAACCAAAGGAACGCCCACGCGGGGAAACACATTGAGTTTTGGAGATTATGGACTCCAGGCTGTTGAGTGCGGATATATAAATGCAAGACAGATTGAGGCCGCCAGGGTTGCGATGACCAGAAAAGCAAAAAGACAGGGTAAAAGTTGGATCCGTTTTTTTCCGGATCACCCAATTACCAAAAAACCTGCTGAGGTTAGAATGGGTAAAGGTAAAGGCGCAACAGATGCGTGGGTTGCACGGGTGAAACCGGGCAAGATTCTCTATGAAATAGAAGGCGTTGACAGAGAGTTGGCTAAAGAGGCCCTAAGGCTGGCTGCCAGAAAACTTTCCGTAAAGACCCGTTTTGTGGAAAGGAGAAAATGATGTTAAAGGCCAGTGAGATCAGGGATATGGATGCAGGCCAGATTAAAAACAGAATCGTTGAGCTTAAAAAGGAATTGTTTAAGCTTCGCTTTCAGAATAGTGTGGGGCAGCTGGCGAATACAGCCAATCTGTCCAGTGTAAGAAAAGAGATCGCCAGACTTTACACGATTTCCAAAGAAATGAATATCAAAATTAGCTAACTGACGAGTATCGATATGGAAACTACAAAAAAAAATAAAAAAGAGCTGATTGGTCTGATCGTGTCCGACAAAATGGATAAGTCCGTGGTGGTCAGGGTTGAAAGATTTGTACAGCATAAGGTGTATAAAAAATACATTAAACGGTACAAAAAATATCACGCCCATGATGAGCAAAATGAATGCAGAATTGGTGACGAAGTCAAAATTATTGAAACCAGGCCGCTGAGTAAACATAAACGGTTTCGGGTGACTGAAATTGTTAAAAAAGCGGTCTAGTGTCCAAGGAGTTGATTAATGATTCAAAGTGAAACCAGACTTACAGTCGCTGACAATTCAGGCGCCAAGGAACTGTATTGCATTAAAGTCCTTGGCGGGTCTAAAAGAAGATACGCCACCATCGGAGATGTTATCGTTGTTTCCGTAAAAGAGGCGATTCCCAATTCAAAGGTCAGCAAGGGAGATGTTGTCCAGGCAGTTATTGTCAGAACCAAAAAAGAGATCTCCCGGCCTGATGGATCATCCATCCGTTTTGATGATAATTCCGCTGTTGTAATTAACAAGAACCACGAACCGGTGGGAACCCGTATTTTCGGACCGGTTGCAAGGGAACTTCGTGCAAAGCATTTTATGAAGATTATTTCCCTTGCGCCTGACGTACTTTGATCCAAGGCCAGGGAGAACAAAAATAAGTCATGAAAATAAGAATAAAAAAAGACGATAAAGTTAAAGTGCTGACCGGCAAGGACAAAGGTAAGATTGGCAAGGTTCTCAAGGTTGTCAAAAAGACGAACCGCATTGTTGTTGAAAATATCAACATGGTCAAAGTTCATCAGCGGCCTTCCCAGAAAAATCCCCAGGGGGGCATTGTTGAAAAACCGATGCCCATGGACATATCCAATCTGATGCTGATGTGTAATGCCTGTGTAAAGCCGACCCGTATCGCAATCAAACACCTTGAAGATGGAAAACGGGTAAGGGTCTGTAAAAAATGCAGTCAGCAGATAGACGCATAACACCTAAAGCCGGAGAAAATAGATGACTACGCTTAAGGAAAAGTATACCAACGAAGTGGTTCCCGCACTGACGGCTGAGTTTAACTATACCAATCAGTGCCAGGTGCCAAAGTTGGACAAAATTGTACTTAATATGGGGCTTGGCGAGGCGGTCAGAAACCCGAAAATCGTTGAAACTGCAGCCCAGGAGCTTGGGTTGATTGCAGGACAAAAAGCCGTAATCACGCGTGCAAAAAAACCCATTGCCAATTTTAAATTGCGTGCAGACCTTCCCATTGGCTGTAAAGTGACCCTTAGACGGGAAAAGATGTATGATTTTCTTGACAGACTTATCAACATCGCCCTGCCCCGTGTCAGGGACTTTAGAGGGATTTCAGGTAACGCATTTGATGGCCGGGGCAATTACAGTTTAGGTATTACTGAGCATATCATTTTTCCTGAAATTGATTATGACAAGACTGACGCTATCAAGGGCCTCAATGTAACGGTTGTCACCACAGCCCAAACCGATGAAGAAGGGAAATCATTTCTTAAATTAATGGGAATGCCCTTTAACAATTAAGGATCTAAGGAGGAAGATCGTTTGGCTAAAAAAGCTTTAATCGCAAAGGCGCAAAGAAAACCCAAATTCAGTGTTCGGGCGTATAACAGGTGCCCTTTATGCGGTAGACCACGCGCATTTATTAGAAAAGCTGGTATTTGCAGAATCTGTTTCAGAACCCTTGCCTCACAGGGTAAACTGCCTGGCGTAACCAAGTCGTCCTGGTAGTGTATTCAGATTCTTAAGGATTGTTAAAATATCAGTTTAGTTAAGGAGATTTTCAAATGGCAAATAGTGATCCCATTGCAGACATGCTGACTATAATCAGAAATGGTGGCAAGGCAGGTCTGTCCAAGGTGGATATCCCCGGATCAAAAATTAAACTTGAAATGGTGCGGGTACTCAAGGAACAAGGGTATATCAAAGATTATAAATTCCTAGAAAATGAAACCCAGGGTGTAATACGGGTGGTCCTGAAATATGTTTCAGAAGGCGAACCAACTATTTTTGGTATTCAGCGTGTCAGCAAACCCTCTTGCAGGGTTTACGCTAAATCAAAAGGTATCAAGCCGGTATTAAACGGCTTAGGTATTTCCATCATCTCCACTTCTAAGGGGGTGATGACCGACAAGCAGGCAAAAGAAGCAAAGGTCGGCGGTGAAATTCTTTGTAACGTTTGGTAAGACAGGAGCTATAAAATGTCCAGAATAGGAAATATGCCGGTTCAGCTTCCAGATAAGGTTCAAATTACCCTTGATGGCGATACGATCAATGTCAAAGGCCCTAAAGGCAGTCTTGACCGTAAGCTGCATCCGGCAGTTAATATTGAAATTGATAACCAGGTGTTGAGTGTAACCACCGATACTTCTGATAAAAAGAAAGTGGCGTTGCAGGGGCTTTTCAGGTCTCTTATCTATAATATGGTACATGGTGTTACCCAGGGGTATGAGAAAAAATTGGTGCTTTCCGGCATCGGTTACCGGGCCGAGACCAAAGGTAAAAATTTGGTGCTTTCTGTGGGGTATTCAAATCCTGTGGATTTTGCCCTTCCTGATGGTGTGGCGGCTTTGGTGGACAAAAATGTCGAAGTGACCCTTACCAGTATTGATAAAGAGCTTTTGGGGCAGGCTGCAGCAAACATTAGAGCCATCAGGCCTCCCGAGCCATATAAAGGAAAAGGCATTATGTATGCTGACGAAAGAATTATCAGAAAAGCAGGTAAGACTGCGGGTAAAGATTAAAAGGTGGGGATATAGATTATGGCAAATAGATCACCAAGGCTGGTTGCACGGCTTAAACGAAAAAAACGGATTAGAAAGAATATATTTGGTAATCAGGAGCGTCCCCGACTTAGCGTTTTCAGAACAGCCAAGCATATTTATGCCCAAATTATAGATGACACCAAAGGTATGACACTGGTTGCAGCGTCAACCCTTGACAAAGAATACAAAGATGCGCCTGTTGAGGGCAGAAAGCAGGATGTTGCAAAGGCAGTGGGGAACCTTATCGGCAAAAGGGCTATGGATAAAGGAATTAAAAAGGTTGTTTTTGACCTTGGCAAGACAACAACAGCAGATGGAAGATACAGGTCTGATCGATAAGGTCGTCAGAATTAACCGTGTTGCGAAGGTCGTTAAAGGTGGCCGGAATTTTACCTTTACTGCCCTGGTTGTGGTAGGTGATGGTGAAGGCAGCGTGGGATATGGACTGGGAAAGGCCAAAGAAGTTCCAGAAGCCATTAGAAAGGGAATGGAAAAAGCCAAACGAGATATGAAAAAAGTCGCTGTCTTGAATGGCACGGTTCCTTTTGAGGTTTTGGGCCACGCCGGATCAGGCCGTGTTCTTCTCAAACCGGCTTCTCCCGGTACAGGACTGATTGCCGGCGGTGGTATCCGTGCGGTCCTGGAAGCCGCTGGGGTGACCGATATTTTGACCAAGTGTATTGGTTCTCATAACACCCAGAACATTGTAAGAGCCACCATGGCCGGGCTCCAGTCTTTGTGTACCAAAGAGGAAGTTGCCAAAAGACGCGGGCTTAAACCCGAAGAAATATAATGAGGCGGACAATGGCTGATAAAATTAAAATTACACAAATAAGAAGTACCATTGGCCGTCCATCAAAGCATGGACGGATCATACGCTCCCTGGGCATTAAACGGATGCATCACACTGTGGAGCACCACAATACCCCTGTGATCATGGGGCAGGTGAAAAAGGTTTCACACCTGGTGAAAGTAGAGGAGGTTTAGGATGCAGTTACATGATCTGGCTCCTGCGCCGGGCAGCAGAAAAAAAAGAAAAAGAGTCGGGCGTGGTCCCGGTTCTGGTATGGGGAAAACATCCAGAAGGGGGCATAAGGGGCTGAAAGCACGGTCCGGTGGATCTGTCCGTCCTGGTTTTGAAGGTGGTCAGATGCCTATTTACAGGCGGCTGCCCAAACGCGGTTTTAAAAACTACATGTTTAAAACCCATAATGCCGTTCTTAATGTCAAAGACCTTGACCGGTTTGATGATGGTGCGCTCATCACCGAGGCAGTGCTCAGGGAAGCCGGTCTGATCAAAGGAGCTGTGGATGGTGTTAAGCTGCTTGGAGATGGTGAGGTAACCAAGAAGTTTGTCCTGCAAAATATTTTGGTTTCCCAGAGTGCTAAAGAAAAAATCGAAACCGCCGGCGGCAGCGTAGAATAAGCCTAAAGCGATAAGGAAAAATTCCAATGATCCAGAACAGCTACCAGAACATGCTCAAATTGCCTGAGCTTAAACATAAGATATTGATAACGCTTGCCTTGCTTTTTGTTTACAGGGTTGGGGTGCATGTTCCCACGCCTGGTATTGATGGAGCAGCATTGGAATCATTTTTTGCATCGGCTTCCGGCACTTTATTTTCCATGTTCAATATGTTCTCTGGCGGTGCCTTGGAGCGGCTATCCATTTTTGCCTTGGGGATTATGCCTTATATCAGTGCTTCCATTATTCTGGAACTGATGACTGTGGTATTTCCCTATCTTGAACAGCTCAAAAAAGAGGGGGATGCCGGTCGTAAAAAGAAAACCCAGTTAACCCGGTATGGTACGGTTGTTTTAAGCGCCATACAAGGTTTGGGGATTGCTGTGGGCCTTGAATCCATGACATCGCCTGCCGGTATTCCTATTGTACCCTATCCTGGATGGGGATTTAGGCTGATCACCATTATCACCCTGACAGCGGGCACTGCATTTATCATGTGGCTTGGTGAGCAGATTACCGAGCGGGGGATCGGCAATGGTATTTCTTTGATTATTTTTGCCGGTATTGTTGCCAATATGCCTTCTGCCGGTATTAAGATGGGACGGTTATTAAGCACTGGCGAAATGGGGTTGTTTTCAAGCATCATTTTGATTGTCTTAATGGTTGCTGTGATTGCTGCCATTATTTTCATGGAATTGGCCCAGCGCAGAATCCCGGTCCATTATGCGAAACGTGTGGTGGGCAGGAAAATGTACGGGGGGCAAACCTCGCATCTTCCGCTTAAAATTAATACAGCGGGTGTTATTCCGCCTATTTTTGCTTCTTCCATTATCATGTTTCCCACCACGCTGGCCCAGTTTATCAACCTGCCTGTTATGCAGACTGTGGCTGGCATGTTCAGTCCGGGAACTATTTGGTATTACCTGTTATATGTTGGTTTTATCGTTTTCTTCTGCTTTTTTTATACAGCCGTTCAGCTCAACCCTGAAGATTTGGCCGAAAATATGAAAAAGAACGGCGGGTATATCCCGGGCATTCGACCAGGAAAACGCACAGCTGAGTATATTGATAAAGTGCTCACCAGAATAACCGTTGGCGGTGCAGTTTATGTTTCAGTGGTCTGTGTGTTACCCACGATATTGATGGATAAGTTTAACGTACCTTTCTATTTCGGCGGAACAGCGCTGTTGATTGTTGTTGGTGTTGCTATTGATACCATTTCCCAGATAGAGTCCCATTTGATTACCAGCAATTATGACGGTTTTCTGGGACGCTCAGGAAGTAAACGGATCAAAAGCCGGTCCTGAGATGACACCACAAAGGAGAAGAATTTAGTTATGGCTAAAGAAGAACCTATCAAAGTAGACGGTAAGGTCCTTGAAACACTTCCCAACGCTATGTTCAAAGTTGAACTGGAAAATAAACATGTTCTGCTGGCACATATTTCCGGAAAAATGAGGATGCATTTTATAAAAATACTTCCCGGGGATAAGGTGACTGTGGAGATTTCTCCCTACGATTTAAGCCGTGGCAGAATTACCTACCGGTATAAATAAAAAATACTGAAATCATGAAATGAGGATGAGTGAGATGAAAGTCAGAGCATCTGTAAAAAAAATCTGTAGAGACTGCAAAGTGATTAAAAGACGCGGTGTCATCAGAGTCATTTGTGTCAACAAACGCCATAAACAGCGTCAGGGATAGGAGGATAGAATAATTTGGCACGTATAGCTGGAGTTGACTTACCAAGAGATAAGCATGCCTGGATCGCTTTAACCTATATCTATGGTATCGGGCGCAGCAGATCTATGCACATACTTGAAAAAACGGGCATTGAACCCACTATCAAGGCCAACGATCTGACTGAAGAGCAAGTCAATGAGATCAGGAAGGTCATTGATGCCGATTTCAAGGTTGAAGGTGAATTGCGTTCTGAGGTATCCATGAACATTAAACGGTTGATGGATCTGGGATGTTACAGGGGACTACGTCATCGTAAAGGCCTGCCCTGCCACGGACAACGGACCAGTACCAATGCCAGAACCAGAAAAGGTCCCAAACGTGCGGCAGTGAAGAAGAAAAAGTAGGAGTTAACTTATAAGGAATAATAATTATGGCCAAAAAGTCTAAAAAGGTCGTTGCCAAAAAGCGGGTTAAAAAAAATATATCAACCGGCGTCGTGCATATTCAGTCTACCTTTAATAATACCATTGTTACCATTGCAGATGAAAACGGTAATACGATTTCCTGGTCATCCGCCGGAATGCAGGGATTCAAAGGCTCCAGAAAATCCACACCGTTTGCAGCTAAACTGGTTGCAGAAGATGCAGGGGCTAAAGCAATGGAACATGGCATGAAAAACATCGGGGTCTATGTTAAAGGCCCAGGTCCCGGAAGAGAATCTGCGCTTCGGGCTCTGCATGCACTTGGGTTTAATATTTCCATGATCAAGGATGTTACCCCGGTGCCCCATAACGGTTGCCGCCCACCCAAAAGAAGACGCGTGTAAGTGTTTGAACCAATACTCACCCATCTGCGGCGTTGCATAAAAATTTGCCAAATTATAAGATTCGGGTCTTACAACCTTCCAGGTTGATCCGGTTCCAAATTCTTATGCGCCTTGTATCTGGACAACTCTTTGTCCAAACATGGAACAAGATATAATTTATGCCGGATTGATCGCAGTGAATATTTCGAAAAATTTTTTATGTGTAAACTTTATCTAAAGTGATAAAGGAGGAAACTTGGCAAGATATAGAGGTTCTGTCTGCAGACAGTGCAGACGTGAAAATATGAAGCTTTTTTTAAAAGGGGACCGTTGTTTTTCTGATAAATGCAGTTTTGACAGAAGAGGATTCCCCCCTGGTGAACACGGTCAGAAAAGAGTTAAACAATCAGATTACGGTATGCAGCTTCGGGAAAAACAGAAAGTTAAACGAATTTATGGTGTATCTGAAAAACAGTTTAGGAATACATTTAAACGGGCAGACCGTCAAAAAGGCATTACCGGTATTAATTTGTTGACATTACTTGAGACCCGGTTAGATAATACTGTTTTTAGGCTTGGATTCGTAAATTCCAGAAATCAGGGTCGTCACTTTGTCCGCCATAATCATTTTACTGTAAACGGAAAAAAAGTTAACATCCCATCCTATCAGGTAAAAAAAGGCGATGTTATCGAACTTTGTGAAAAAAGCAGAACTATCCAGGCTATTACTGATTCCTTGGACGCCATTGTAAGGCGCGGTGTTCCCCAGTGGCTTGAAATTAATAAAGACAGTTTTAAAGGTGAAATAAAAGGTCTTCCTGCAAGGGATGATATTTCACTACCGATCCAGGAGCAGTTGATCGTCGAGCTCTATTCAAAATAGGTTTATCATATACATGATCTACCAAATTATCTATTCAGGAGATTTAAATGTCATCTGAAAATCTTGCATATGTTAACTGGCGAGAGATGATCAAGCCGGAAAAGCTTGATGTTACCACAACTTCCACCTATGGAAAGTTTGTGTGTGAACCCCTTGAAAGGGGATACGGCATCACCATTGGTAACTCGCTTCGCCGAATTATTTTATCATCCATTTATGGCGCAGCCATAGTCTCCGTGAAATTCGATGATGCACTTCACGAATACAGCGTTATATCAGATATTAGAGAGGATGTTTCCGAGATCATTCTAAATCTGAAAGAATTAAAGCTCAAAGTGGACGATCCAGAAGAAAAAATATTAACCCTTAATGTCACTGGCGAGGCAGAGGTTACTGGTGCAGACATCGTAAGTCCGGAAGGTGGGGTTAGGATTCTTAACCCGGAGCAGCATATTGCCACGGTAAATAAAAATGGAAAACTCAATATTGTCATGGTTGTGAAAACAGGTAAGGGCTACGCGCTGTCATCAGCGAATAAAGACGACGATGCCCCTATCGGAACCATCCCCATTGATTCAGCATTTTCCCCCATTAAGCGTGTCAAATATGTAGTGGGTACATCTCGCATCGGTCAGAAAACCGACTACGACAAACTGACTTTTGAAGTCTGGACAGACGGTAGCGTTACACCTGATGATGCTGTGGCCTATGGCGCAAAGATACTTAAAGAACAGATGAATCCATTTATCAATTTTGATGAAGAACTTGAACCTGATGAATCGGAATATAAAGTCGATGAAGGTGAAAAGGGTTTCAATGAGAATATTTATCGTTCTGTAGATGAGCTTGAGCTGTCTGTTCGAAGTTCAAACTGTCTGAAAAATGCGAGAATCCATACCATTTACCAGCTGGTTCAGAAAACCGACAGCGAAATGCTCAAGACAAAAAATTTCGGCAGAAAATCACTCAATGAAATCAAAGAAGTGCTCAATTCAATGGAGTTGTCTTTGGGAATGGACCTTGAAGGGATCGAACCGCCGGAAGATGTGAATACTCAGGAAGGAGAGTAGATACCATGAAACATAGAAAAACCGTATTAAAGCTGAACAGAACCAGCGCCCATAGAAAGGCGATGTTTAGAAACATGGTAACTTCTCTGTTTAAACATAGCAGCATCAAAACCACTGAGGCGAAAGCCAAAGGTCTTCGTAAAATTGCCGATAAAATGATTACCCTGGCCAAACGTGGGGATCTTCATGCCAGGCGCCAGGCTCTGGCGATAATTCGTGAAAAAGATGTTGTGCATACCCTTTTTGAAGAGGTAGCAGAGAAGTTCAACTCAAGGCAGGGTGGGTACACTAGAATTACCAAATTAGGACCAAGAAAAGGGGATGTTGCTCCCATGGTTCAGATTGAGTTGATTGCCGATTAAGCAGATCTCAGAATGGGTATGGTTTGAAACCATGCCCATTCAGGCAATACATTCCTTCTTTGTGCCGCCGATAACCGGATCCATGATCACCTCTTTTTGGGGATGATTATCTGGAATAGCAAGGAGACTCCCAAACTCTTGATCCCGGATCTTGTCATCTGGAATCATTTAGGCTGCTTGGACGTACAGGGGGGCCGCCTTGCTTTT
>PDTI01000029.1 GCA_002747145.1 Desulfobacter postgatei | reverse complement strand
GATTTCCGGGTGTTTTTGGATGTTAATTTCAGGTCCGGGGGACAAGCCGGCATCGAAAGACTTGCAAAGGCAGTTAATGCCAGTGATCCCGATACTGTGGCAGATATTCTCAGGGCAGATCATCCTGATCTTGTATTTGTAGATACCGGTAACGATCAAGGATATCAGGCCCGGCTGGAATCCTGTATTCTTAAGGGATATAAGCCGCTTTGGGATGCAAGATCCTGTGAGCAGGCCATGGCTGCTCTTGATGGTTTTCGTATACTGTGCGCCCATAATTCAGGAAACAGCGGAACATTACAAATTAATCATCTATGTGAAAACATATTACAATCTAAAGGGAAAGGTGGTATAAACCGGCTTGTTTTTAAAAGGCTTTTGATGGTTTGCCGTAATGATTACAAAAGGTCGCTGTTTAACGGTGATACCTGTGTGGTCCTTGAAGAAAACGGGATATCCACAGCGTGGTTTGCCCCGGAAAAATTAAGATCAGGGCAATCAGATACCCCCAGGCATTTCAGGGTGTCTGATCTGCCCGAATGTGAACTTAGCTTTGCCTTGACCATCCATAAAAGCCAGGGATCTGAATTTGACACTGTGCTGATTCTTATTCCTGAACATATATCACCGGTTGTTACCCGGCAGTTGCTTTATACGGGTATCACGCGGTCCCGGAAAAAAGTGGTTATTTTCGGCAGCATGCCCATGATCCGGCAAGCCGTACAGACCTCGGTTGAACGCAGATCCAACCTGCAGGCAGTACTGGACGAAGATAACATGAAAACCGTTTGAGCGGCTCTGGGGTTTTCATCCAAATTTTAGTGACACTGGATCATCAAGTGAACGAATTGTTTTGAAACAAAAAAATAGCCTTGCCGATCAGATCTGGATGTTTTTTGCCTCGGTTAAACTTACAGTTTACACCCTGGTGCTTTTGGCATCAACCTCAATCATTGGGACTGTGGTGATTCAGCACGGAAGTCCTGAGACCTATATCAAGCTTTATGGTCCGGGATTATACAATATGATCCAAGTGCTTGACCTGGACAATATGTACCAGGCCTGGTGGTTTCTGATGCTCATGGTGGTATTATGCGTCAATATTGTAGTGTGTTCCATTGATCGGCTCTCGGTCACCTGGAAAATTATTTTTCCTGAAAAGATTTCAATTCATCCCCGGCGGTTTGAAAACGCTAAAAACTGGCAGCAGTTCGAATGTCATCTTCCCATGGACCACTTTGCACGCCAGGCAAAGCCGGTGCTTGCCGGACGGGCCGGCAAAGTTATTGAAAAGACAGGAGAAACCGGTCTGATTTTATATGCCGAAAAAGGCCGGTGGTCCCGCCTTGGGGTTTACGTGGTCCATGCCAGTGTGCTGATGCTGCTTGCCGGTGCCCTGATCGGGTCTGCACTGGGATTTAAGGCCAATTTGCGCCTGGATGAAGGGCAAGCTGCAGATACCGTGTTGGATACCTATACACGGTTGCCCATCAAGCTGCCGTTCACGGTCCGGTGCAATGATTTTCAGGTTAAATTTTATAATACAGGGGCACCGGAAGAATTTAAATCCAGTCTGACCATCCTTGAAAATGATCAGGAAAGTTTTACCGAGGATATTCTGGTCAACCACCCGTTAAGATATATGGGTATCAATATCTTCCAGGCCTCCTACGGCCCAACCACACCTGATGAAGCCCTGTTTGAAATCACTGACAGTGAAACCGGGACAGTTGAGTTACATACTGTAAAAAATGGAGATGCCGTGTCGTTGCCGGCTGGTGCCGGTAAATTTATATTTGAAGGATTTATACCCCATTATAACTTCAACGACCATGACCTTGGTGAGGCGTTTATTGGGCGCCTTGATACAACCCATGGCAAGAATGTTCAAATTGTTTTGCCCGCCAAGTTTCCCACCTTTGATAAAATGCGCAAGGGTAGATTCACAGTTGAAGTCAAATCCTGGGATCAGGCTTATTATACCGGCCTTCAGGTGACAAAAGATCCAGGCGTTCCCTTTGTCTACACAGGCTTTGTGTTTATGATCATCGGCTGCTGGGTCACGTTCTTTGTTTCCCATCAGTCCGTGTGCATGGGCCTTGAACAAGCCGGATCCGGCAGTACCCGGGTATGGGTGGCCGGCCGGGCCAACCGCAATGCCCAGAGTACCAATTTGACCGTTAAAAAACTTGTAAAGGAATTAAAGGAGATCTCAGGTAAATGAATTCATCACTGCTTTTATCGGCTGCAACATTTATCTATGCGTTGGCATCGGTATTTTATATTGGATCTTTTTCCTTCAAAAAACAGGTGTTCGCCCGGCTTGGATTCTGGGTGATTGTGATTGGGTTTGTGGCCAATACCTGCGGGATTTTACTGCGATGGGTAGAGTCTTATCATATGGGATACGGACATGCCCCCTTTTCCAATATGTATGAGTCCCTGGTCTTTTTTTCATGGACTGCCGCCGCACTTTATGTGTTTGTGGAAGTTAAATACAAGGAAAGCATCATCGGCGTGTTTGTCTCTCCTTTGATTTTTCTGGGTATTGCCTATGCCAGCTTTGATCCGTCCATCACGTCAAAAATTACCCCTTTGATCCCTGCACTTAAATCCAACTGGCTCATTGCCCATGTCATTACCTGCTTTCTGGGATATGCCGGTTTTGCCCTTGCCTTTGGATTCAGCTTTATGTACTTCATGCCCCCCAAAGATTCCGGGGCAAAAAGTGTGTTTGCAAAACTGCCGGACTGGGATACCATTGATGAATTAACCCACCAGATGATCGTTTTCGGATTTTTGTTCCTGACCATCGGTATTATTACAGGCTCTGTCTGGGCCAATTCCGCCTGGGGCCGATACTGGTCCTGGGACCCTAAAGAAACCTGGGCTTTGATTACCTGGTTTATTTACGCCATTTTCCTGCATTTGCGGCTGATGCGCGGATGGCACGGAAAAAACCTTGCCATTGTCTCCATCATCGGATTTTTAGGGGTTCTGTTCACCTATTTCGGCGTGAATTTCTTTTTATCCGGACTTCATAGTTACGCTTGAAATCGCAGACCGGAAAGTGGAAACCGGAGACCGGATGCACAGATCCTGTGGATTCGCAATATCCAGTCGCCGGATTCCAGTCTCCGTTTTCCGGTCTGCGGCCTCCAACTTAAACTTGACAAGCCAAACAGATACTAATATAGATTGACCCAATTTGTACTTTCTGGGCGTGCTGCAGCGCTATTTGGTGAGCCAGTAGTTCTGCGAAAAATATTGGCCTGGGGATTATCCTGTGGCCGCAAGGGTATGATAACATCAACACTTTAACATTGATGGAGTTTTCATGAGCGAGTTAGAAAACAAAGCAAACGATGGTGCTGGGGGGGGGGCGCACCACGACACCGACAAGGGTCCAGAAGATGACAAGGGCTTAGGCCTTGGTGTCATCTTTTTTATGGGCGCATTTCTGGTAAGCTTTCTGTCGGGTTGGCTGCTGTTTCCCAAATTGCTTTATTCAAAAAAGGAGCAGCCTTTTAATTTCGATCACAACCTTCATGTCGAAGAAACCGGTGATTGTGACGCCTGCCATTTTATCAGAGAAGACGGTACGTTTTCCGGAATCCCGGGTATAGAATCCTGTATGGAATGCCATACGGATGAACCCATGGGAGAGACCGAGGATGAAGCCGTGTTTGTTGAGAAGTATGTAGCCCAGGGCAAAGAAGTGCCTTGGCTGGTTTATGCCAAGCAGCCCGATTGCGTGTTTTTCTCCCATGCCGCTCATACGGTTGCAGGCGGTATGGACTGTCACACCTGCCATGGTCACATTGGTGAGTCCTCATCCTCGCGGCCCTATGAAGAAAACAGGATTACCGGCTACAGCCGTGATATCTGGGGCAAAAATATCTGGGGGATCAAAAAGAATTCCTGGGATCGTATGAAAATGGATGACTGTGCCGACTGCCATCTGGAAAAAATGGGTCACCAGGGTTACTGCTTCCAGTGCCACAAGTAAAATACCTCAAGGACAAGAATTTCAAAGTTTATAAAAGGATGACTTATGAAAGTTGACAGAAGAAGCTTCTTGGGATTGGGACTTGGCGCGGCAGCCGGCATCGCACTTTCCCCTGTGGGTGTCAAGCTGACAGATGATTCTTCCATCTGGACCCAGAACTGGCCCTGGACCCCTGTCCCTGAAGACGGTGAAATAACCTATGACCACTCCGTATGCAGCCTGTGTCCAGGCGCCTGCGGCATCAGCGTCAGAAAAATAAACGGACGGCCTGTGAAGATCGAAGGCCTTGACGATTATCCTGTTAATAACGGTGGCGCCTGTCTCCACGGCATTTCCGGTCTGCAGTATCTTTATGATCCTGCCAGAATAAAAACCCCGTTAAAGAAAAATGGGAACAAATTTGAACCGGTTTCATGGGATGAGGCCATCTCGCTTGTGGGCAGGAAACTGGGTGAAATTCGTGAAAGCGGCAGACCTGAATCCCTTGGTCTGATTACCGGTGCCGACAATGGTTCCATGGCCCAGCTTTTTGACCGGTTTATGGCGGCTTTCGGCTCTCCTAATATCTATACCATGCCAAGCCTTGAATCTAATCTGGCCCTGACGGCTGCTGCCCTTCACGGTACAGATCGAAGCCTTGGGTTTGATCTTGATCATTCTGATTTTGTTTTAAGTTTTGGTGCAGGAATTATTGAGGGATGGGGTTCTCCTGTTGCCTGTATTCAGGCCAATACGTTAAGATGCGAACACAAGACCACACTTGTACAGGTCGATTACCGGCTGTCCAATACGGCCAATGCCGCGGATAAGATCATTGCCGTGAATCCCGGTACCGAAGCAGATCTGGCATTGGGTCTTTGTGCGGTACTGCTTGCAAAGAATAAAATTGCAAAGGATGCGCTTTATGGAGACGTAAACAAGGTTGCGTTTACGGCCATGCTCAAAAAATCGTATACACCTGAAAAGGTGGAAGCCATTACCGGTGTCAGGGCGACCGATATTGAGGCCCTTGCCATGGCGTTTATCAAGGCAAAGGCTCCTGTGGCCGTGCCGGGCAGGGGCAGGGGAGATCTTGGCCAAAGCCTTCGTCAGTTCGCTGCAGTCCAGGCGCTCAATGTACTGGCAGGCCGTTTGAACAAAGAAGGTGGTGTGTTTGTCATGTTGCCGCCCGGTTATTTAAGCTTTCCCGAAAATGTAGTGGATGCGGCTGCTGAACAGGGCGCAGGCAAGGCTAAACTTGCCGGTTCCGTGAATGAACTGGTTGACAAGCTTGAAACGGACAATGGTCTTTCTGCCCTGTTTATCTATAATGCCAATCCGTGCTACGCTTTGAACAACCCGCAAAGGGTCAAAGCGGCCATGGACAAAATTGGATTTAAGGTCAATTTCAGTTCCTTCATGGATGAAACGGCGCTGCGATCTGATCTGATTCTACCTGCATCAATCTACCTTGAACGTCTCGAAGATGTTGTTTCCGGTGCGGGTCTTGCTAAAACTGTTGTGGGATTGTGCCGGCCCATGGTGAAACCGGTATTTGACACCAAACACCCTGGAGATGCATTGATTCTTCTTGCCCAGGCCATGGGCGGCAGCATAGCACAAAGTTTTGCCTGGGCATCCTATGATGCCTGCCTTGAAAACGTGACAGGTGGTATTTGGCAGACCCTGTCCACCGATGGGTATGTCGTCATTGATGACAAGCCGCCTGTGGGAACCCCGCCAACGGATTTTACCTTCCTTGCTTCCGCCCCCAGGGCTGATCTCCCCATGGGGGAAGGCGATTACACCCTGGTACCTGTTGATAAGATGCGCCTTGCCGGTGGGTCGATGATCTCTTCTCCCTTTGCTGTTAAAACCGTTCCCGACACTGTCCTTTCAGGAAACTACAGTGTGGTTGAAATTAATCCTGCCAGTGCAGGTGCATTGAAAGATGGTGATATTGCTGTTCTTAGAACCGCCATGGGAACGGCAAAGGTAAAAATTGGCTTTAATGAAGGTATTCTGCCCGGTGTGATCGGTATGCCAAGGGGGCTTGGACATGCCTTCAAGAATCCTTATGTGGCCGGTAAAGGCAGTAATGTCAATGATCTGATCGGCCCGGTCATCGAGCCTGGTTCAGGACTGGATGCTGCCTTTGGAATGAAAGCCACCCTTTCCAAGGCGTAAACTGTTTTAAGAAATCTTTTTAAGAGGTTCTGATGATAGAAAATAAAAAAGCCCATAAGTTCGGAATGGTTATTGATCTGGACAAATGCACGGGATGCGGTGCCTGCATGGTCTCGTGCATGTCCGAAAATAACGTTCCGTTTAAGGCGGATGAATCCAACAAAAAGGACAGCATCACCTGGATGCGGGTGTATAAGCTGACCAATGGAAAACCCTTTCCTGATACCCAAATTGCGTATTTGCCCCGTCCATGTCAGCAATGCAGCGGAATCGGGGGCCATGGCCATTCTCCTTGCGTGTCCGTATGTCCGGCCACCGCAACCGATTATGGGTATGATACCGGTATTGTCAGCCAGATCTACACCCGCTGCTTTGGCTGCCGTTACTGCATGGGGGCATGCCCGTACCATGCCAGATATTTTAACTGGTGGGATCCCAGATGGCCCAAGGGGATGGAAAATTACCTGAGTCCCAATGTGTCTCCGCGTATGCGCGGTGTGGTTGAAAAATGCTCCTTTTGCTACCACAGGTATCAACTGGCACGGGAACAGGCCATTGTCGAAGACCGTGACATAGAAGAGATGGAATATCAGACCGCATGCACCACCGCATGCCCGGCCGGTGCCATTGTGTTTGGTGACCTGAACAACCCTGCTCACAAGGTCCATCAGATTGTGAAACCCGACCCCCATCCTGACCCCATGAACCATAAAGTGGTGGAGAAATCGAGAAACCCGAAAGTGTTCAGACTGCTTGAACGTCTTGGCACCAACACCAAGGTGTATTACATGTCTGGGCGGGAATGGGTTAGAAAGGCGGGGGATAACTACCTTAAAGGTGAGTGGGAAAGTGTTAAAACCCATCATGGGGCGTCTTCATCCCATGGTTAACTTGCATAACACTATTTAGGAGTCATTAGATATGTTAGATGATGCATTAATACCCGAAGGCGCCAAACGCTGTTCATTCCCGGTATTCATGATTGGGATTCTTGTGGTGGGTGCTGTACTGCTCTGGGGCGTTTATGCCATGTTCCTGTGCTGGTTTAAAGGCCTGAACCAGACCAATATGAACGACTACTACGGATTTGCCCTGTGGATCTGGGCTGATCTGGCTGTTATTGCTGTTGGCGGCGGTGCTTTTTTTACAGGCCTGTTGAAATATATTTTCAAGGTTGATGAGCTGAAAAATATTATCAATTTTGCCGTGATCATTGGGTTTATCTGCTACAGTTCAGCCCTGCTGATCCTGGCCATTGATATTGGACAGCCCCTGCGCGGGTGGTTTATTTTCTGGCATGCCAATGTGCATTCCATGCTCACAGAGGTGGCCTTTTGTCTCTCCTGCTACTTTGCTGTGCTGGCCATTGAATTTATTCCCAATATCCTGGAAAATCGCCAGGTCGCCAAGGTGCCTTTTTTTCACCACCTGGCCCATAACATGCACGAGGTGATGGCCGTATTTGCCGCCACAGGCGCTTTTTTGAGCTTTTTCCACCAGGGATCCCTGGGTGGTGTGGCCGGCGTTATGTTTGGCCGTCCCTTTGCCTATCGTGAAGGTCTTCTGATCTGGCCTTGGACCTTTTTCCTGTTTACCTGGTCTGCTGCTGCATTTGGTCCCTGCTTTACGCTTCTGGTGACCAAGATTACGGAAATGATCACGGGTAAAAAGCTGGTCGGAGATAAAACCATTCATCTGCTGGCAAAAATTTCCGGGTGGATGATTACCACCTATATTATTGCCAAGATCATTGATACCATTTACTGGGCCTTTGTAACCGCGCCTTCCATGGGATTCAAGTTGAGCCATTTTTACACCAATAACAGTTTCTACGGATACTGGATTTTAATTACTGAAGTGATTATAGGCGGTGTTGTACCAGGGCTGCTTCTGATTAATAAAAGTACCCGGGAAAACTCCACCACCCGCAATATTGCTATTCTTTTAGGCGTTATTGGTGTTTGTCTGAACCGGTGGGTCATGGTGCTCCAGATTATGGCCGTGCCTGTGATGACCTTTGATACCTGGGCATTGTATATTCCAAGCTGGCAGGAAGTGGCGACGACTATTTTGCCTGTTGCGTATGGCATTATCCTGATTGCCGTTGCATACCGGTATCTGCCCGTATTTCCCCAGGAATTGGAACTTAACGAATCTGCCGATGCGGCAGCGCAAAACGGATAGAGGAGGTTCTGATGTTTCCCTTTTGTTTTGAATGGGCCTGGGATATGGGCCATGCAATATTTTTTGGTGGGTTTTGGTATGCCATCGGCATTTTAGGCGCAGGCATGACCTATTGTTTTCTTAAATCAGCCTACGATACGATGAATGATGACGGCAGCTCCCATCACTGATATTTAAGAGCCTGTTTGATAATTAGGGGATCGAAGCGAAATCTCATGAAAATGAGAACCAATTTTCACAAATTTTCTGTTAATAGCCGGACTATTGACATAAAATTGGGGGGAATTGGGGCTATTTTCATGAGATTGCAGCCGATTCATCAATTATCAAACACGCTCTAAGTTCGGTAAAAACGCAAAACGCCTGCTTTAGGCCTATGGGCTTAAAGCAGGCGTTTTTTTTATGTTGACCCTATGGCTAATCATCATCTTTCTTTGTGGTGGACAGCATTGTACCAATGTAACTTTCTATACTCGAAATTTCTGAAAGATAAGAATCCAGCTTCGTGTATTCTGCCGCCATAATTTCATATTTTTTTTCAATACGTTCCATATCCTCTTGATACGCCTCTCCCAGGCGTTTCACCTTATCTTCAGTGGCATCAATCTCATCCTGAAGATAACCGCCGGAATAGGCATAGCTGCCAAAAGATTCATTAAAGGTATCCCCCAGTCCTTTTTCATCATCCGTACCCTTAAATAGAGCTACGATCTGATCATAACTGGTGCTTAATTTTTCATTGAAGGTGTCTTCATCTAAGGTCAGGCTGCCGTCACCACTAATTTCAATACCAATGTCCAACAAGCTTGTGATGGATCCGTTTGTATCCACAGTGGTGGTCATCAGATCCTGAAGGGTTTGCTTAAGGGTTCTGATGGCCGAACTTTGCGCCAGGCTTCCCCAGGTTTCTTCATCTTCGTTGTAGTCATCATTTTCATCAATTTCAGTCAGCAGGGTATTGTAGGTCTCAACAATTGATGTAATTTCGGTTACAATATCTTCGGTGTCATTTTCTACGGTAATGGTGAATGAACCTGTGGCGTAAAGTTTTAGGGAAACGTCTCCAATAATTCCATCAACCCCTGTATTTTCCTGGCGCTGGTAAGTGATGCCGTCAACGGTGAGCATGGCATTAAGCGAGGAATCCATAGGGGTTATCGTTTGGGATTCGGTAAAGCCCAGTGTGGCTGCTGCTGTGCTGTCTGTATTTCCCCAGTCAAGGGTTACACTTTTAAGGGTTCCGGCTTCTGAGATGGACATTACGCCTGTATCAGCGTCAATATCCACTTGGTAATCCTTATTGTTGCCATCCTCTTTGGATGCATTTTCAAAGGCTTTTTCAACCGCTTCGGCAAGCTCTGCCGGGGTTTGGTAGTCCTTTGTATCAATTTGTGCGGTTAACGAAACGGCGTTACCGTCTCCATCCACCTCTTCAAAAATGATGGTGTTGTTGGTGCCGTCAATGGTTACGGCTGTTTCGAAGGAGATGGCGTTATCCCCGGTCATGATGTATCCTTCACCATTTGATTGGCTTAACCCTAACCCGCCCGGCTGCTTGATGATGGCGATTCTGTTGTCCTCTCCACTGGCATCAGCTTCAAGAACCAGCTGATAGGGATTGTCCCCTGTGCCGGTATAGATGACCGTTGCCGTAACCCCCGGATTGTCTTCAGCTTCATTGATACGCTCTGCAAAGCCTTGAAGAGAGGTTTCCGCCGGCATTGAGATGGTAAAAACCTCACCATCACCCACGGTGAATGAGAGCGCTTCTTTGGGTGCCGTGAACGCGGTGACACCTTCCGAGCCTTCTACGTCCACACGGCTATCTTCTCCTGTGGCGCCGGTAGCAGACTCAATTTGGATATGTATGCCGTTTTCATCTTCGTAGGTGGATGCTGTAACATATTGATTGATGGTTTCGTCACCATTTATAGCAGAAAGCAGTCCCTCAACACTCATGCCGCCTGGGGTGCCGGTGATGGTAAATGTTGAAAGATTATCTTCATCCCCGTATCTGATTGTCAGTGTCTGTGCCTCTTCAAGAACCGTATCTGTAACACTGCTGTAACTATCGCTGGATTGCTGGATGGTGGGCACATAGACGGTGGAGGATTTTGCTGCAAATCCTTTTGACATATATGAACTGGCAGATGCAAGGCGGGCGGTGTTAACAGTGTGGGTGCCGGTCTGGGCGCCATCAAGCACTGTCGCCGCTGCCAGGTCGTCGTTAGATGAAGTGACGTTTCTATAAAGATAGGTGGAAGATAAGGACAAGTTTAACGCACTAGATTTCATGCTCAAAAGTTGGCTTTGAACGGAAGACAGGGCTTTCTCTTCTGCCTGCAATTCTTCAATTTCGTCCAGCGCCATTTTTGCAATGGTCTCATCTGCTTCCTTCTGTGTATCTAACAGACCTTGAAGATCAATGCTAGACCCAAGTCCCAGTGAGGTGATGGTTCCGGTTGCCATGATTTTCCTCCTGTTTAATATGATCAGCCATTAACAGGCAAATTCTTCCGAGTAGTGAATTTAATATCGCCCTGGAAAGGGATATCCTTTAGAGATTAAAACACGACGTTGACCATATGTCAAAGGATCATTTCTATAACCTATTATTTTAAAATAATAAAACCGTTTTTTTTTGAATCTGAGTCAATGAGATTTATTTTTAATACAATATGATCTGATTGCCGGCCAAGCCTTGTCTGTCTTTTGAATCAAACTAATGGAATAGGTAAAAAATACCCGGTGTAACGTACAAAATGCTGGGGCATTTTTATAATATTAAAAAGTCCTATATTTTTGTATCATAAAATTATTTCTAAATATAGCTGTTTTTCTTCGTAAATTTTATTTATATCTACTTGATTTTTAATAATTAAATTATTTTTTTTCTAAAAATAATATCAGAATTAATCTAATGATATATTTTAATTATTATACACTGTTGCGCTTGTACGAAAACCGTTCAGGCACTTTTTTTGATATTGATTTTGGCCAGGGTAGATGTCTTTGGCACTTTAAACACAGACGCTGTCATTAAACATTCAGTCGTAACAACCTAAGGAGGCAGGCATGTCTGATAATTCGATCCTTTCATCAATGATTAACAGCTATGAGGCGTATGATGCTGAAAAAAAATCAACAGCAAGTGATAGCAGCTCAGCGGCTTCATTGGGGACTGACAATTTTTTAACTCTTTTGGTCGCCCAGCTTGAAAATCAGAACCCCCTTGATCCGGCCGATACAGAACAGTTTACAGACCAGTTGGCCCAGTTCAGCCAGGTTGAGCAGTTGATTAATGTGAATGACAAGCTTGATGAAATGGTAACGGATGTCCAGGATCCCCACAGCGATATTGATGTCAATACCTTTGTAGGATTGAAAGCAACCGCAGCAGTAGACTCAATGACCATTGATCAAAATTCCGTTACTTCAGGTTTTTACCAGGTTGATGAGCTTGCTGAGGTCATTGTGTATGTCTATGATTCCGATGGGACCAAGGTGGCTACACTACCCCAGGGCGAAGTGAAGGCAGGATCTTATGTGATCTCCTGGGATGGCACGGATGATCAGGGTAACCGTCTGGATGAGGGCGAATATTCATACGTGGTGATGGCCAATTCCGGGGACGGCTACCAAGAGGTGGAATCCCATCTGTCCGGAACCGTGGATGCCGTGTCGTACAAGAATGGAAAAGGATACCTGGTCATCAGCGGTGTGCTGGTGGACCCGGAAGATATTACCACCGTCACCCCGTCTTCGTCCCCCTCTTCCAGTGATTCAACCTCCATTGTTGAATATCTTGGTACCACGGTCTCTTCCGGTTATCCAATCGTCCAGATAGAAGACAGCCAGGTCCAGGGGGGCGCACTGCATTATAGCCTTACCGCTGCCTGTGATGTCACGGTGACAATATATAACGCCGATGATCAGAAAATTGATACCATTGAGATATCAGCCGACGACACAACCACCGGGGACAATGAAGTCACCTGGGACGGGCTGACAAACAGCGGTTACATCAGTCCTGATGGACTTTATTATTACACGGTTACAGCAGATACAGGAACAGCCGCCACCCCCATTTCCGGAGAGGTGAGTGCGATCACGTCCGTGGACGGCACCCAATATCTTGAAATTGGAGATACCGGACGTCTGGTCTCTGTATCAAGCATAACCTCTGTTGAATAAAACTCAGGCAGATGTGGAGAACCGGATCTGCCTCAAAGTATAAAACCTTACCAATGCTAAGGAGGACCCCATGTCATTAACCAGTTCCCTTTATGCCGGCACCAGCGGCCTGGGCAACACCGGCAACGCGCTTCAGGTCACAAGTAATAATATTTCAAACATCAATACTGTTGGGTTTAAAAAGGGGAGCGCCACCTTTGCAGATACCCTTTACCAGACCATAGGCACCAATGCCGGTGCTTCCCAGGTGGGGCTTGGTATGAATGTTGATAATGTGGCCCAGGTGTTTACGGATGGCTCCCTTGAAACCACAAGCAATGCAACGGACCTTGCCATCGGCGGAGATGGTTTTTTTATTGTGTCCGAGAACGGATCTGAGCAGACGTATTATACAAGAGCGGGTAATTTTTCATTTGATGAAAACGGTGCCCTGGTCAATTCCGCCGGGTTTATTCTCCAGGGATGGTATGTTGAAGGCAATAGCGGAGAAGAATACGGGGCCATTACCGACCTGATATTGACCGAGTTTACCAGCCCGCCGGATGATACCGAAGAAATTACCGTCATTACCAACCTGGATTCCGATGCCCAGTCCAAATCCGTGGTGTTGTCAAACCTGTTTAAACATGATGTAAAGGACGGCACCACAGTAGATTCGGATGGTTATGAATACCAGACCGTGGTCACTGCCTATGACTCCCTGGGCTCTGCCCATGAGGTCACCGTTTACTATGATAAGAAATCAGACACCAATTGGGAATATATTATTACCTGTGATCCAGATGAAGACCACCGCGCCCTTGTGGCGGGTACGGACGCTGCAGGACTTCTGGCAAGGGGCTCCATATCCTTTTCCGAAAGCTCAGGTGAAGTGGTTACCATGACCATGGAAGAACTCACAGGCGTGGTCGGCAACGTGGAAATATCCGGAAACAATACCGTAGACGATGTCCATTTTGAAATTGAAGATCCCGAAGCCATTCAATGGGATGGTTACGGTATTAGAATGACATATAATGGAGATAACTGGGAGCTTGTAGATAGCGGTGATTATAAGCTGCCGGACACATACAATAAAGCGAAAATTATCTATTCTGATTCCACAAGCGTTTATCTTGTGCTTGATCCTGCCTCCAGCGGCTTGGATGAAGAGGCGGATTTAAAGATCTCCCTGGATGAATATGCCATGGCCGGGGATACTCTGACCTTTGATGTTAATAATCCAAGAGAACTCCATGTTCAGGATATTGAAAATGCGGTTTACCTAGGCGATGCGTATAACAATACGACTATATCCATTAACAATCCTGGCGTACTCACCGTAGATGCTGAGGATATCTCCCTTATCTGGAACCCGTATACGGAAACCTGGTCCTGGAGCAATCCGGCAGGAACAGCCAAGGACAGGCTGGTCAGTGATGATGACGGAGTTGTCGTGTATGATGTTCGAAATGCGGACGCCATGAATATGGTGGTTGAGGATATCAGTTTATATTATGACGGAGGGAATTGGCAATGGAACAATGCATTAAAAAATGATGATATCACTATTGATGCAGCTAACACCTATAGTGACGGTGTGGGCGTAACTGTCGAGAAATCCGGTTCCAGCGGCGCTGCGATCCTGGCTGGTGATTATACCCTTACATGGGATGATACTGCCGGCGCCTGGGCTGCCTCAACGACGAACACCAGTGGTGCCGCCTTAACCGTTACGGGGGAGGATGACACTTATGTGTTGACGATTCAACCGGCTTCCGGTGATGCTTCCACCATGGAAATTTCCCTTGATGGAACCCCTGAGGATGGTGATACTATTAAATTTACGATGAAATCTACTCCCCCTGAAGAATATGCGGATGCGACAATTACCACAACCACACCCGGCAATCCCGAAGCGTTCTCCATTAATTTTGACGGCGACAATGCAGGCGTGGCAGATCTTATCGTGACCAATGCCAGTACTCTAACAAGTCTTAATTTTGATGTGAATCCTGACACTCCGCCGGATAAATACAGCAATGCAACCCTTTCAGGCGATGCCACATATTGTTCCATAGACCTTGATGGGTCCGGCAATGAAGACGACAGGCAGGACATTGTCTTTACCTTTGAAGACGAACTTAAATCCGGAAAAGACACCGATCCTCTGAAAGACCGCAGTGTCATCACCTTTGATATTTCAGGCTCCACGGCATGGCGAACGGTTACAACCGATGAGGCCAAAAATACGGGATATTACCAGTTTACGGCTGATTTTCTCGGTGGTGAGTTCGGTGCAACGGAAAACGACATCTCATTTAATATCGGGTCAAAATTTGACGGGAACAACTGGGTGAATGATTCGTTATCCTCCACCCAGTACGCCACATCGTCGTCCACCACATACCAGGACGCAGACGGTTATCCGGCCGGAGATCTGACCGGAATTGGCGTGGAGTCCAGCGGACTGGTTTCCGGTACCTATTCAAACGGCCAGGAACTTGCCTTGTTTATGATCGCTCTGGCAGATTTTAATAATGTAAACGGCCTTGAAAGTGAGGGCGGCAATCTTTATTCAGCCACAAGGGACAGCGGAACGGCTATTACCAATAAACCCGGCGAAAACGGGCTTGGCTCACTGTCATCCTATGCCCTTGAAATGTCCAATGTGGATATTTCCGAAGAATTTGTTTCAATGATTGAGCTGCAAAACGCCTATGACGCCAATGCTAAAATTATCACGACGGTTGATGAAATGATGAGCACGGTCATCGGGATGAAGCGATAGCAAGAAGTGAAAACCGATGATGACATAATACGTTAATTACAGGAATAAAGGGGTCCCATGAGCAGCCTTAACGCCATATTAAATACTGCGTCCAATGCCGTTACAGCCTATCAGGCCGCCATCAGCGTGACCGGCCAGAATATTGCCAATACGGATAATGAAGATTACAGCATCCAGACTGCAGAGTTTACCACCACGTCCACGGTAACCTCGCGTGGGAATATTTACGGTACAGGCGTCACGGTTGCATCTGTTGCCAATTCCGTAAACCAGATTATTGAAAATGCGCTGACGTCTGAATTATCCAACCAGGCTGCTCTGGAAGAGGCCCAGATCTATATGTCTTCCATTGAAGATCTGTTTTCCGAAGACAGTAACGACAGCTTGAATACCCTTTTGGATGCTTACTGGTCTTCCTGGGAGGATTTAAGCAACAACCCGTCTGGTGAAACCGAACAGAATGTAGTATATGATGCAGGCATGGCGCTCACGGAACGCATCAATGCCATTGAAGATGCCCTGTCTGATCTGACCTCGGACCTGGACAGCGAAATATCTTCGGCCATTACCAAAGTCAATGGTCTTGCCGAGCAGATCGCAGGGTTAAACATGGCCATAACCACCGCTGAAAGTGCCGGCGGGAATGCCAATGACCTCAGGGATGAACGAAATGCCCTGGTTGATGATCTTGGGGAACACATTGACATTGATATCACAGTCAAGGAGGACGGCACCTACCTGATCACCACCTGTGGTCTGCCGCTGGTGGAGGACGCAATTTCATACGATTTAAGCATGAAACAGGGCAGTGTGTACTGGACCGGCAAATCCGGAAACACCTATGATATCACCGATGATATATCCGGCGGTGCTATTGCCGGATGGATTGAGGTCAGGGATGTGGTGATTCCTGAAACCCAGGCTGAATTTGATGAACTTGCCACAAATTTGATCTGGACCCTGAATTACCGGCATTCCCAAGGCGCAGGGCAGACCTATTTTTCCGGTGCCCTGAATGGGACCTGCGAAGGCGGGGAGAGCGGGACTTTTGATAGTCTGTATTACGGAGATGAGATCGACTACACCAAGGATTTTTCCATGGTGATCCAGGATACTACGAACACGGGGTCAAAATACCAGACCGTGACCGTTGATATGGCCATCTCCACATCTGAAATTTCCAATATTACTGGATCCGGAGAGGATGACAGTATCTATGAGATCACCGTTATTGATGAGGGTTCCTTGGGAGACAAGACCGTGGTACAGTCCGGCGGGCAGTTTCTGGGCGGTATATCATCCAGTACATTGAGCTTTTCCGATGCCCTGAATAATGCACTGGCTGAGCAGACCCTTACCATTACCAATGGTTCCGACACCCAGACCCTGGAAATTTCAGACAGCGGGGCTGGTGCCACCCGGTCTGCCACCGACATTGCCGAAGAACTTTCCGGCATCGACGGGATCACAGCCTATGCATCCAAGACTTCAGCCAATTTTGGCCTGTCTAATGTTAACCAAAATGATACGATTACATTTACACTGTATGTTGACGCAGTAATGGAGGATGTCAAGTTTACTGTGGTGGATACGTCTACAACCCCTCTTGCCGAGCAGTTTGAAGATGCGATTAAAGCTGCGGTGGACGCCATTAATAAGACCAACCGGAATACAGATCTGGCTGTGGACGACACGTCCATTGAAAGTGCATCCGGTGCCACCATAGGGGTCTACGGATTTACTGTGGTGGATGATGCAGGTGCAGATAATGCCGCAGCGATCCTATCCGTTTCCCTGGATTCTTCCGGCTCCCAATTGACTGAAATCAGTTCCACAGCCAACGATGCCTTGGCAATCACCGGTTCTGTATCCATTGTTATGGATCCGACTATGGAAATATCTTCCGACGACAAAACAACTGCCGGTCTTTTCGGCGATTCCGGAATATCAGGGTCCGGAAGCAGCATGGTCACGTTTGGTGGGGTTGACGGCTATACAAATTTTGATGGTGAAACCATCTCTTTTGACGTAGATGGCCACACTATATCATACCTGGCCCCGTCCGGCACTACGGATGAAGTGCAGGCGCAAACGTTATACGATGCCTTATCATCAACCACAACCGGTCTTGGTCAGTACCCGGAAAGCTATAATATTATCAAAAACGGGGCATCTGTCACCATTGTGAAAACAGATCAAAAGGATGAAGATGCCATTGAAATTTCCAATTTCACAGGGGGCAGTGCACAGTTAAGCGTATCCACAGGTACCGGATCCGGCAGTGAGTCACCCGAGAATGACACCCTGTCAAGTACAAAAAATTCGACCACAGCCCTTACCTTTGGTGATCCTGCAATTATCTACTGGGAAATTTTTGACCATACTGGTAATTCCACCGGCAAATCCGGATACGTTGACATTGATGAACCCGGCCTGATTGAGATCATCGAAGACGGAAAGACAACCTTTGGGTTTGAAATATCAGATGGCAGCCTTGTCGCCGGAAACACCCTCAGGATCAATACCGATGGCCACGGCCAGGCCGACATTCTTCAAGGCTCGGTTACAGGAACGGCTGAAAGTGTCGATGATACGTATGAGTTTAGTGTCATTTCCGGCGGCACCCTGCCGGATAATCAAGATGTGGTTGTGATTGAATGGAGGTCTGAGATCGGTTCCGGCACCATTGAACTGGAAGGTAATGAGGATGAAAATGCCCAGATCATCGTGGAAGTGGATGGCATGACCCTGGCCTTTGACAGCGGCACCCTGGTCAAAGGGGATGTTTTTTATATCACCACGGATGATAATGGGCAAGCCGTGGCCGATGCTCATGGAAATACCTTGCAAACCCTTTCGGACTGGCATTGGACCCTTGGCTCCTTTGCCCATGAGTTTAACCGGAACGCAGGCGGTGTGACCGCTAAGGTTACACAAGACAATACCATTTTATTTGATACCAATGATAACTATTGCGCCATTGAAAATGTAACCTGCTCAGGCAGTAACAACATTGACGAAAAAAATTTCGACATCACGGTGTTAAACTATAATGCTCTTGAATTTGAAGCCCAAGCCCTTGAATTTAAACGCGTAACAGGCGGCACCTGGCGCGTTGCAAACGACCCCACGGGCGGCACCATCGCTATTGTTCCCCAAGGCGGTGATGATGACGGATTTCAGATTGATCTGAATGGAGATGGTATCGGGGATATTGAAATCGCCTTTGACCAGCCTGTGGCAGGTGAGGGGTATATCCGTATGGATCTGGTATCCAGGGATGCGCACGATCTGTCCTATGCCTTTGCAGGCAATGAAGACGGGGACAGCGGTCTTGCTGCAGCCCTTGGGGTGAATACCTTTTTTACCGGTACAGGCGCATCAAACATCCGTGTCAATGACGTGGTGTCCGATGGTGACCTGCTGGCGTCAGGCATCATGGATGCCCAAACCGGAGCGCTTGCATCCGGCGACAATACCAATGCCCTGGCCATGGCTGATACCCGTTACGACAGTGTTGATATGAAAACGTATACATATACCAGGGGGCAGGGCGTTAAGGTCACAGTCACCGCCACCTCACTGGATGATTACCAGGCCTCTATGGTCTCGAGCATCGGATCCACAGCGGCCGGCATCAATTCCAGTTTGGAGTATTCCGAAACCCTGGTGTTTCAGCTTACGGCGCAGCGGGATTCAACGTCAGCCGTGTCCCTGGATGAAGAAATGATTAATCTGACAGCCCAGCAGCAGGCCTATCTTGCAGCCGCTAAGTTGTTGACAACAGTGCAGGAAATGTACGACGCTTTGCTTGCAACGCGTTGATTTTTATAGGAGGTCAGCCATGAGAGTCGCAACCATAAGCATATACAAACAAGCCACATACCAACTGGGCCGGCTCACTTCTGATTTGAACAAGGCCAATGAAGTCCTCTCCAACAACCATTTGAAAATCAGTTCCGCATCTGATGATCCATCCGGCATGAAGCAGGTGTTGACCATCAATTCTGACCAGGCCGCTTTGGAGCAGTATCAGGTGAATGTGGACCAGGCTCAGAATGTGCTCACTACGGCTGAAAGCGCCCTGAATTCCATGGCGGGTCAATTGTCTGAAATGAAACTGTTATGCGCCTCCCTGGCCAATGCTTCTGCCTCTTACCAGGAGCGTTCCAACGCTGCAGACAGCATGCTGGTTTACCTTGACAGCCTTTTGGATCTTGCTAATACTGATACCTATGGCGGATATGTGTTCGGCGGTGAAAACAACCAGACCACACCGTTTACCTGTGATAATGATGACAACCCCACCAGCGTAACTTACAATGGCAACAGTGACCCGGTTAACATCAGCACATCAAAGCACACCACCATATCCCTGGACTGTTGCGGCAGCGATCTGTTCTATGAAGATGAAATCATCGTAGACACCACCAACAACAGAATCGTTTTTACCGAAGACCCTGGTACGGGTGAAGGAAATATCCTTACCATTGAGGCAACAATTACCAGCGGTACTTACAGTAAAGAAGAACTTGCGGCCGTTGTTGAAGATACGTTGAATGACGCTTCTGAAGAATATGGGTACAATGTCCTTTACCAGGCGGCATATGATGAAAACACCAACACCTTTTCCATTGGTACACACGGAAAGCGTGACACGCCCATGAGCGTCACCTTTGAAGCGATTCAGACCCAAACGGTCAGAATTTCAAATTTTGAATCCGTTGGGCAGGATTACCAGGACGTGGAAATTGAAATTGTTGATCCCACATCTTTGACTGAATATACCCCGGAACCCGAGGGGACCAAACCATTGACCCTTACCTATACCGGAGAGGGGAGCTGGGAAGTTTCCAACGACCCGGGATATGGCTTGCCCTTTGAAATTAAAACGTCCAATGATACCATAGAAATTGACGTGAATGATACCGGGGGCCCAGATATCGTTATTGATTTGAACGATACGCCTATGGTGGATGATACGGTCTCTTTTGATATCGTGAAGGGCTATGAAAACGCAAGTATTTTGCCTGATCTGGGATTTGAAAGCCAATTCGTGAAGGTTGAAACTGTGACCAGTGATGCTTCAGTGGCAAGCTCGTTTCTCGTGGTTAAAGGTGGAAATGATACCATTGATTTTACCGAAACCCCTTTGGGGAAAGCGGGGCCCTCGGTTCAATTGACTGCCGTGATAGAGGACGGAACTTACTCGGATCCTGAATCCTATGCCGCAGCTGTGGAGAAATCCCTTGAATCCGCCTCGGCTGAAAACGGCAGCCGGGTCAACTATTCGGTGGCCTATGACCAAGAGACATCCACGTTTACCATCAGCGAGGACACAGACACCGGCCGGCAGCTTGAATCTTTTGACTTACTGTTTTTTTCGATTCAACGGGCAATGACCCGGCTGGGAAATCATTATAAAAGTCTTACCTCAAGTCTTTCAAGTGTGGGTTCCATCTACAACAGCACCACCATCACCGAAGCCACCATATCGGATTCGGATTTCACGCTGACCACCCAGCTGTCCACGGTTCGGGAGGCAGATCCCGTGGAAGCCATTATGGATCTTAAAACCGCCAAGACTGTCTATGAGGCCGCGTTGAGCTCGACATCTTCTGTGATGGGTCTAAGCCTGGTAGACTATATGGGATGATCATTTTTTAAATTTTTGCGGCGCAGCCGCCTTTTAGAACAGATATTTCCAGACTTTCCAGCCGATCTTTTCTTCGGGTTGCCAACCTGTGGGCATCTGCATCAGATATTCGGGATTTTTGTTTTTTAAGGCATTCATTTCTTTGTTTTTTTCCTGTTCCATCTCTTCCCATGTGACGGTTGTACGGTTGAATACTTTATGGTTTATGGCTGCGGCGATGCGGTCCACCTTTTTTATCAGGTCGTCACGGTTCCTGGATTGTTCAAAAAAAGTCATGTACTGTTTTTCAGCAGTGTCAAACACCGTGGCATCAATGCTGAAAGCGCCTGCAAGGCTGGTGATGGTGCCGTGAAGTACATATCTGGCCCCGGTTCTCCGGGCAGTTTCATGGATCAGTTTACTGCCGGAAAATTTTGTTAATCCAGATTCAAGGGATCTCATTTTTCTGGGTGGTAAAACAACCACTTTTTCAGGGTCCGTGAGCCTGGAATAGAGCATGGTTGAGATCCCTTTTTTAACGTAGTCCAGATTTTTATCGGCATTGATGTTAAAAGAGAGGACGGCAAGGGTTTCAGGGGTGCTGGCAAAGGCCGTATACGCAAAGACCGGTCCGCCAAGTATAATTACACAGATCATGGCGTTAATGCTGACCATGGGCTCAAAAGAATACAGTGTTTTCATCTATGTTTTCCCTTATAGTTTTGATTTAAGCATGGGGGTAACCACTTTGGGGTCAGCCTTGCCCCGGGTTTTTTTCATGACCTGACCCATGAAAAAGCTGAACAATTTGGTTTTCCCCTCCCTGTAAGCTTGAACCTCTTTGGGGTTTTCCTTGATAATTTCATCCACCATTGTTTCAAGTTCGCCCTGGTCTGATACCTGTTCAAGCCCCTTTTCTTTGACGATTGATTCAGGATCTTTGCCGGTGTCAACCATTTCCTCAAAAACGATTTTAGCGGCATTGGCATTAATCCGGGAGGATTCCAGAAGTCCTAGAAGTTTTGAAAAAACCTGGGCACTCAGTGGCGACTCATTAATTTCAATACCCCTGGTGTTCAGCATCCCCATAAGCGTGGTCATGGTCCAGTTTGCCGCCTGCTTGATGTTTTTCAGCGGCTTAATGGTCTGCTCAAAAAAATTGGCCATATCCAGGCTGGCGGTTAACACACCGGCATCATATTCAGACAGGCTGTATTCCTGGATAAACCGCTGCTTTTTTTCATCGGGCAGCTCGGGCATCTGGCTGCGCACCTCCTGGATCCAGGCATCATCCACAATCAGCGGCACAAGATCGGGATCCGGAAAATATCTGTAATCATGGGCCTCTTCCTTGCCCCGCATGGATGCGGTCCGGTTTTTGGAAGGATCCCACAGACGGGTCTCCTGAATGACCTGTTTTCCCTCTTCCAGGACATAGGTTTGACGCTGGATCTCGTACAGGATCGCTTTTTCCACATTTTTAAAAGAGTTCAGGTTTTTAAGCTCGGTGCGGATGCCAAAAGCCTTCTGACCCACGGGGCGCAGAGAGATGTTGGCGTCACATCTGAAAGAGCCTTGTTCCATGTTGCCGTCACAAACGTCAATGTATTTGAGAATGGCATGCAGCTTTCTTAAGTATGCACCGGCCTGGGCCGCCGAGCGAAGGTCGGGTTCACTGACAATTTCAATCAGGGGGACCCCTGTCCTGTTCAGGTCCACCAGACTTTTCCCCAGAACGGGATCGTGGATCAGCTTTCCGGCATCTTCCTCCATGTGAATGCGGGTGATGCCGATGCGTTTTTCCGTTTCATCTGCGTCAATATCCAGAAAGCCGTGTTCGGCGATGGGCATGGCAAATTGGGAGATCTGGTACCCCTTGGGAAGATCCGGGTAGAAATAGTTTTTTCTGTCAAACCGGCTTTCCCGGTTGATGGTGCAGTTTGTGGCAAGGCCAGCCTTGATTGCAAAGGTAACGGCCTGTTTATTCAGTACCGGTAAAACTCCTGGCATACCTGTACATACCGGGCAGGTATTGGCGTTTGGTGACTTGCCAAAGGCGGTTGAACAGTTGCAGAAGATTTTTGTTTCAGTTTTAAGCTGGGCGTGGACCTCTAGTCCGATAACAGGTTCAAATGCCATGTGATGTCTGGTTCCCTATTCTTAAACAGCCTGTTGAACGAAGCCGCTCGCGCGGCGGAAAACCCTAACGTCATGTATACTCTTAATTGTGGGATCAAAAGGAAGATCCCAACTATCAATAATTGAAGGAGTATACCATGAACAGATCCGAAGTAAACTGCTTTAACAAACTTTATGATCGTCATTTAAAAATACTTAGA
>PDTI01000028.1 GCA_002747145.1 Desulfobacter postgatei | reverse complement strand
CACCTGCTTCCTTATGTTTTGGGATGTAAAATTGTATTCTTTTATTTGTGTGATTTATACAGGGGGATGTGGCGGTATACAAGTCTTAGTGATTTAATCAACATTATAAGGGCGTCGGTTTTTTCAACTTTCATCTTAATAGCCCTTGTTTTGTACTTGACCCGGTTTGAACATATTTCCAGATCGGTGTTTGTTATAGACTGGTGTCTAACTGTAATTTTTATTGCTGGTCTGCGATTATTTGTGCGTTTATGTTTTGAAGAATTTACGGAAAAGATTACGCTTCAGGATGTGAAGCTTGCCCTTCTCAAGACATTCCGAAAAAATGTTGGGAAAGGAAGAGGTGCTTTAATTATAGGCGCTGGAGATTATGGGCAAAAAGTATGCAGGGAGTTTAATGAGAACCCTTCTGTAAAATCTCGTGTTTTGGGTTTTTTGGATGATGACCGTTCAAAGATAGGCAGAAAGATCCATGGGGTGCCGGTTCTCAATGAGATTGAAAGGTTGGCTCAGACCGTAAAATCAACCGGTGCCGAGGATGTTATTATTGCGATTCCAACCTTGAGCGCAATTCGGATGAGGCATATTGTTGATTTGTGTAAAAAGGCTGATGTAAATTTTAAAACAATTCCAAATTTGGGTGAGCTGATCAACGGAAAGATTGATGTTACTTCAATTCGAAAGGTTGAATACAGGGATCTTCTGGGGCGCGAGCCGATAAAACTAAATCAGGAACAGATCGGTAAATATCTTGGCGGCAGACGGGTGTTGGTTACTGGTGCCGGCGGATCTATCGGAACCGGACTTTGCCGGCAGATCTGCAGATATTCTCCTGAAAAGATCATCCTTTTCGAAAGGGCGGAAAGTGCCCTTTATGAGATTGACCTCGAATTGAAGAAAATTTTTCGGGATGTTGAGGTTGTTCCTGTTCTGGGGGACATTCAGAACAGGAAGGAGCTTGACAAGGTGTTTCATCTGCTTCGGCCTGATATCGTTTTTCACGCCGCAGCGTATAAACATGTGCCTATGCTGGAGGCGCATCCGTGGAAGGCTGTGGAAAATAATGTTTTCGGCACTAAAAATCTGATAGACGCCACCAGGGTATTCAAATGCGATAAGTTTGTTTTTGTATCCACGGACAAGGCGGTGAATCCCACAAATGTTATGGGAACAAGCAAGCGGATTTCCGAGTTGCTGGTTCAGGAGAGCAGCTGCATTGCAGATTGCAAAACCGCTTTTATGACCGTAAGGTTCGGGAATGTCATCGGCAGCGTGGGCAGTGTGATTCCCTTGTTTAAAAAACAGATTGAGGAGGGGGGCCCGGTTACTGTAACGCATCCTGATATAATAAGATACTTTATGCTGATACCGGAGGCGTGTCAGCTTATTCTTCAGGCGGGTGCTATGGGAAAAGGCGGGGAGATTTTTATTCTTGAGATGGGAGAGCCGGTTAAGATTGATAATATGGCAAGGGATCTGATCCGTTTTTCAGGGTTTGAGCCGGATGTGGATATAAAAATTGAGTATACCGGGTTGCGGCCTGGTGAAAAACTTTATGAAGAACTGATGACAGATCTGGAGAACGTGGTTTCCACTGATCATAAAAAAATTATGGTGCTGAATACCAACTGCGTGAACATGGCGGCTTTGAATGGAAAGCTTGACCAGCTGAAGGCGATGGCAGAGCTCAGAGATGGGCAGGCGATCAGAGGTCTTATGAAGGAAATGATCCCTGAATACAGACCCAATTAGAGCGTTTTATGAATAATAAAACAAGTATGGCAGCTTAAAATTCATCACCTTGGCCCAAAACGGTGCGTGACCGGTTTCTGCCACAAGGCAAATTTATTTTTAAGCCAATTCTGAACACAGATCCATTCAAGAAACAAAGCCAAATCCAAAGAAAAAAATGAAGAAACAAAATTTTTTTTAAATGAGGGAAAGAAGAGACAAAGTAAAAGGAATGGAGGCTTTTTTACTGGCGAAAAAGGGGGGCTGCTTCATCGCCATGGGCGGGGGCGGTCATGGCCGGCGGTAACAAAGAACCTTTGGTATTGGGAAAAAGCAGGTTTGGATGCTGATGTCTTTTCCATAGAAAAATGGAACGGAAAGAATCGAACAAAAGTGACGAAAAATTTAAAAACACAAAAGAGCCACACCTAAGAGCGTGTTTGATAATTGATGAATCGGCTGCAATCCCATGAAAATGGCTCCAATTCCCCCAAATTCTCTGTCAATAGTCCCGCTATTAACAGAAAATTTGTGGAAATTGGTTCTCATTTTCATGGGATTTCGCTTCGATCCCCTAATTATCAAACACGCTCTAAATCAATTTTCAGAAACTTGAAGCCGGGTGTTTATTAAGGCCCTCAAATTTCACCGAGAATTGCTCATTGAATACACAAAACAAACTTTACGCGCTGCGCCGGAAAATGGATGAAGCCGGGATCAATGCAGTGATCATTCCCAATGCAGATCCCCATCAAAGCGAATACCTGGCCGGGCACTGGCAGGCTCTGAAATGGCTGACCGGATTTTCCGGTTCTGCGGGTACCGCCGTGGTCACCCAAAAAGAGGCCGGGATGTGGACGGATTTCCGCTACTGGATCCAGGCTGCTGACCAGTTGGACTGTTTTGAACTTTTCAGGCAGGGTGATACGGATGTCCCTTCCTTTGACCGATGGCTGGCCAATACATTGTCTGCCGACGATCGCGTTGCCGTGGATGGGAAAATTGTGTCTGCAGTCCAGGCCGGCAATCTGAAAAACAAATTTGCACAAAAGGGTATTGTGGTGGACACCACCATGGATCTGATTTCTGATCTGTGGCAGGACAGGCCGCCCATGCCTTTGACCCCGGCCTTTGAGCTGGATGTCGCCTATGCGGGTGAAACCCGTAATGAAAAATTTTTTCGCATACGTAAAAAAATGAAAGATCACCATGCGGATTGCCATGTGATGGCCGCCTTGGATGATATTGCCTGGGCCTTTAATCTGAGGGGGCAGGATATCCATACCAATCCCGTGAATCTGGCCTTTGCCATCATTGACATGCATAAAATCTGCCTGTTCATTGATCCCGGCAAGGTCAGTGCAGCACTTGGAACAGCCCTTGAAGCAGACGGCGTTATCTTATTTGACTATAACGCTTTTTACGAAGCAATTCAGGGGTTGAATAAAAAATCCAGGGTCCTGCTTGATCCTGAAAGGATCTCGGACTTTATTTACCAGACAATAAAGATGCGCTCGGATATTATTGAAACGGCAAACCCTTCGATACTGTTTAAATGCATAAAAAATCAGATTGAAATCTCCCACATCCGTGATACCGCGGTTAAAGACGGCCGGGCCGTGGTCAATTTCCTGCACTGGCTTGACACAAGCGATACCCCCACAACTGAAATTTGTGCCGCAGAACAGCTTTTGAATTTCCGCAAAGAACAGGATGCTTTTATCCACCCTTCCTTTGATTCTATTATGGCGTTTAAGGAACATTCAGCCATCTGCCATTACAGTGCCGATCTTGATACGGATCTGCCCTTAAGCCCTGATGCCATGTTTCTAACCGATTCCGGGGGAAATTACCTGACCGGCACCACGGACATTACGCGCACCGTGCACCTGGGAAAACCAACAAGCCAGGAGATCCGTGATTACACCCTGGTGCTCAAAGCCCATATTGCCGTGGCAACGGCACGCTTTCCCACCACTGCCAGGGGGTATCAGATTGATGCCATGGCCCGTCAACATTTATGGCAGCAGGGCATTGATTTTGGCCACGGTACAGGCCACGGCGTTGGATTTTTCCTGTGCGTGCACGAAGGCCCGGCACGCTTAAGTCCGCTTCCCCTGGATATTCCACTTGGCCCCGGCATGCTTTTAACCAACGAGCCAGGCCTTTACCGGGAAGGCCAATACGGCATCCGGCTTGAAAATATGCTTCTGGTCATCAAGGATAAAAAGACGCAGTTCGGCAATTTTTTAAAATTTGAGAACATGACCTTCTGCCATTTTGAGCGCGGCCTTGTGGATAAAACCCTGCTCAGCCCCCGGGAAATCAACTGGGTCAATGATTATCATCACAAGGTTTATGACCGGCTGGCCCAATTTTCACAAATTTTCTGTTAATAGCGGGACTATTGACATAAAATTTGGGGGAATTGGAGCCATTTTCATGGGATTGCAGCCGATTCATCAATTATTATCAAACACGCTCTAAGATCCAACACCTTGGAAAACTTGCCGATGGCCGCGTAACTGCCACTTTTTTGTGTTGCCCCCCTCTGTCTGAAAGTAGCCAGCAGGATGAATATTTCGGTGGGACGCTTATCCCCATTTTGTGTGTATTGGTATGGTGTTCAAGGACATAGAAAAACCCGCCCTGAAATTTTTGATACTCAAATCAATTTAAACCGGATTTGTACGCTTGTCTTTGACGCTTGGGTAAAAGTTTCAACGCTTTCTTAATACCCTTTCCTTTGTAGACAATAACTTTGTGCGCAATCCAGAGTCCATCCTTTCCCTGGGTTTTCATTTCCACGGTAACCGGAATTCCTTCCTTGATTTTGGTTGTGCCGGTTCGGGTCAAAATGGCATTCCCGGATTCGTCATAATTGCCTGTATCAAGAAATATAGCGTTTATGGCACCGATTCCAATGTCATCAATCTGCATATGCCGGTTTGACGGGGACCATTCCTGGACAAGGGCTGTGAATGTCCAGTAGTCATCGTTTTCCGTCTGCCCGGCCATGCCTGAAGAGCTGCCCGCGGCAAGTGTTCCTATAATCATGCCGATGATGAATAATTTACCTGGTTTCATGATCATTTCCTTATATGTTTGCTATCATCATTAAGGCCCCCTGAAGGGCGTTAATTTAAGTCTTGCTGCCATGACTTTAGCTTGGTGTCCTGATCCGGCAGATTTACCTGGATGAGGTCGTCATCGCCTGAAGAAAGGGGCAAATCACCGCTAAGCAACCCTCCTGTCCCACCCACAGCAATATTACTGCCGTAAATAGCAACGGTGGCGGAGGGTCTACCTCCGCCAAGATAGAACCCAACGACCTCATGTTCAACGCCGCTGTCATCCTGGACTGTTTTGTCCGCGTTATCAATGGTGCCGTCTCCATTGATGTCAAAAACCGGTTTGCTCAGGGGTTTGCCGGTTTCCCAGTCCACGGCAAGTATCCATGCATCGCCGTTTCCTTCACATACATCGCCGTCGGGAACAAAGGTAACGATAAAGACAATACCTGAAGTGATAAGCGGCTGGGTTATGATACGTTCACTCGGACCGCCAGAGGATGAAGTATGCAATTTTATTGCCCAGGGCTTTTTATTGGTTGATGCCAAGTCCGAGTGTGTTGTTGAGGGATTGCAGTCTCCGTTTATGTCAGGGGAACTGCATGAAATGGTCCGGTATCTGTATTTGTCTTTACTGTCCACATCACCGTCACCATCCATATCAACTCGGTTGCCTTTGGCATCCAGGGAATAGGCTTCCACAATATCTGTTTCCAGCAAGGCCAGGTTGCTTAAGGTATAGGGTGCTGAACCATCATCATTAATTGCCGTATTTTTATCATACAATCCGTAAAAATACTGCTGGCTGGTGCTGACCTTGTCTGTCTGTTCCGAATATCGACCCGTACCGAAATATACCCATGAACTTCCATCGCTGTCATAGGCATCTGACGGCTTAGCCGATACCGGCGTGCTGTGGTCTGTGCTGCCCGATTTAAAGAGAATGTCGGAATCCGGAACCTGTTTAAACCCGATCTCTGATACACGATAAAGATTACCGTAGAGATTGCCTATGTAAATATTGTCGTAAATATAGTCGTCGTTGTGCGTGTCCACAACAAGGGGGGAGGAGGTTTTATCATCAAGAAGAGGAGTGGATGACAATTTTACCTTATAAACGCCCTTGCCGTCGGCATCTACCCACACACTGGACGCATCGTAACTTTTTACTGCAAACAGATAGGCTTCTTTATCGGGTTGGTCAGAAGTGCTTTCTGCTTCCCCGGAACCAAAAAAGGTGGCCCATACCGTGGATACGGTTCCGTTTGAAACCCTGGCAGTTACCGGATCGGAAGTGGCAAGCCCCAGTTCAGTATCCGTAAACTCCCATAAAAATGTTGATTTGACATCATCTGCCGCATCAAAATCTTCGCTATGGGTAATGTCAAGGCTGAAAAACGCGCTGCCGCCTTTGCCAAGACCGGTGGTCAGGATTGTGCGCCACCCGGTGGTTGAATTCACATAAATATCTGCCAGCTTGGGTGAGCCGTCCAAAATAAACTGGTGGCAGTAAGACGGTGAACACATATCTTGTGCAGGATCGTTTTCCGCATTGGCAAGCTTCGATTTTACAGCATTGGGATAGAACCGCCATTTCTCAACACCATCTTCCAATTGGAATGCGTGCAGTGCACCGTCGTTGGCTCCGACATAGACCATGGCATCACGATTGTATATGTTGGCGTTGTATTTGAACGTAAAATAGTCATTAAATCTGTAATAATAGGGGGGAATACTCCTGACAATGGTCGGAGCCGAATTGATAATATCGCCTAATTTCTTGCACAAAAATTTGTCCCCTTCAATGGAAGCATCCGTATATTTTGACACATACCCGTCAGATGAGGCCGTGCTGTCATAGATAAACCCGTTAATGGTGGATGGCATTTTTTTAGCCGCTTCCCAAAGGTAATCGGTTTCCACCTCTCCTGTAAATGTATTGAACTTCGTGGCGGAAAGGTCCCCGGTCCAGTCCGTGGCATCAAAAGAGGCGTTTAAAAGGATTGCGCCGTTTTCTGCTGAGGTGGAAAGGGCAGGAGAGGCGCCATGGAACATCTGGGCTTTGACGCTTGATACAATATTGGTCATGGCTGCGATGAATTCCGCCTCGTTCTGAGCCATGAACGGAACAGCCGTGCCCCCTTCTTCTTTGTGCAGGTGATACAGGTAGTCGTCTTGACGCCTCTCACCGGCTGTCTTCATTTTTTGAACAATGCGATCCAGCTGGGTGGCATTTTCCAGCCCAAAACCTACGGTAACGACAGTAATCCCTTCATTAATAAGATCTTCCATCACATTGTCTATTTTAGCATTGGTTGTGCCGGTGTTGCCCAGGCCGTCGGTGATGATGATAAGGATCCGGGGCTGGCAGAAGACTGGGGAAAAATATTCATTGTAATGTTTGTCTTTTCTGCTTGCCTGAAAATATTCAAGACCTGCACGCATACAGGGAACCAACGGAGTCCAACCCTTTGCTTTTCCATCGTCTGCTTTATCCTGCAACGCTGCCTGGTGCTCGTCATCATGGGTATGGCAGCCGATCCGGTGCTTGGTGTAATAGTTGGATGATTCGCCGTCTTGATCGGGTTTTCCATTTCCACCGGCCCAGGTGGCAAACCCCCATTCAATGGTTCGGTCTTCAAACAGCTGGGAAAGCACATCTTCTGCAATGGCAATACGGGTTTTGGATTGACCGCCTCCAACAGGCATATTCTTCTTCATACTACCGGATGTGTCCAACTGAACCATGATGGCAGGGGAAACGATGTTTTCTGCAAATAAAGGGATTGATCCACATGAAGCGGTGGTTGGGACCTGGTTAACCCTCAATGCAACCGTTACGGTTAACGGTGCATTTAACACCGTACCACCGGAACTTGTAAATGTGATCTTTCCCGTATGATTACCTACTGAAAGGTTTTGGGTATCGAACGTAACCGTCACGGTATGGGATTCACCAACCCCCAGGGCCGGGAGAGAATCGGAGACCGAAAGCCATGGGGCATCGCTGGCTGCAGTGCCGGGGCTGGTGTCATCGGACGTCCCGGAGTTCGTTATGGTAAACGTGATATCTGCCAGGTTATAGGTCCTGTAGCAGACCGCTTTAATGGTGGTGGTGGTGTCTATGCTCCATAAAGGACCGGAACAGGCGATTGACGGATCTATTTGGGTTTTACCTGCGACCGTAGTGTCATCCAGGCTGGAATAATACTTTTTTGTGATGAAAAAGCCGTCTATAACGGAATTTCTTTCCCGCATGGCGATTTTTAATGTGTGGTACCCTGGCACGTCAACGGTTATGGTATTGTCACTGCCCACTTGCATGGATTTAGTCCACACAAAAGAAGAATAGCGCCCGCCATAGTTCCAGGCTTTCCATGTGTCATCATCCACCGTAAAAAAGACAGAGTCTTCATTGCCGTTGTAGCCGATGCCGCGCATCCACATATAATATGTGCCGGTTTCTGGAAAAAATACCCTGTATTCTTTTACTTCATTGCGGGGGGTATTGCCCGCACGGCCGGATCTGCCGGCTTTAAGCACTTTGCCGCCTTTGGCCCCAGATATGCTGGTGACCGCCTGAAAACGGGTGTTCGTATTTGGATTTCCGGCCAGATCCTGGGAGCCGGAGTAGTTTTCTGCTTCGATATAGGCCCCGTCAGGGGCAATAATACACGATGCCGTTACTGTTTGGGGGCAGACCCCGGTTAAAAGAGTTGATATAAAGATAAAAGACAATAGAAGGCGGATGATATATTTTTTTTTCATAGGTTATCCCCTTATGTTTTTCAGGTACAATGGTTAGTATCCGACCTGGAATACTTTTTGGACCTGTGTAAATACTTGGGCCTGCCCGTTGGCATTGCATGTTACTCCATATTGAAAGCTTCTGTATCCTGATGAAAACCCCTGGGCCGGTGCATCAGAATCATAAACAACTTGATACCAGTAGTCCATGTTGCTGATGGTTCCGTCCGGGTTGGCGGAAAAATCGTCGTTGGTATTGCCGTCTGAGCCGTTGCCAAAATTTCTCACCGTATTATAGTCCATCGCTGTTTTGTTGACTGCATCCGGGGGGGCGTTCAGCGCATTCAAAAAAGGCCCGGCCTGTTTCCATCCGGAGTCGGCGATGATAAACCGCTGCCTTGCCATACGTTCATTACCTGTAATTTGAAGTTCAAAACTGGTGGTGTTGATTGCTGCTGTGCCCATCATAGTTAAAAGGGCAAGGACAAGCAGGGTAATGAGCAGGGCAAACCCCTGCTCATCTTTTAAGTGGTCATGGATTAAAACATGATGCATCAGTAAATCTCACTTTTTAAAAAGTTGATGGTCAGTCTTTTTGTGGCAGCATCTGTGTAGGTCACTGTCAGAGTTACGAATTTAATGTCGCTTTCATCATCCTCATCTTTGGTGCCGTCTCCGTCATTGTCCACACCGTCCGTATTGGACCATTGGGTGACATTCCAGGTGGCTGCGGATATGGATCCGGGCAGAACAAATCCGGGCAGGTCATTAATCGTATGAGTGCCTGCGTCAAACACTGCATCAGAATAGCTTTGGCTGATCAGGGTTTCATATATGTTTTCTCCGGTAGCCCCGGCAATGGTCAGTTTGTTGGCCGATGAATTGCCGCGGGTGGAACTGACATGCATGGTATTGATGCCTAAAATACCCACAGCCAGGACCATCATGGCAATCATGGCCTCAATCAGGGTGAATCCGTTCTGGTTTTTTATAATTATGTTCATGGTACACATCCTCGCCTATGGTTTTAGACCTAGATTTCGACAGCGAATTCTAAGTGTCAGGAGCCTGCGCCTGTAGTTGTCGTTGTAAGGCCCCCATGTCTGACCAGAAGGGGAAGGCGGTCGATATTGGATTGTATTGATAAAACTTGTGTCTGTTTTTGAAGATGCCGCAAGGATCGTAATCTGTACGCTTCTAATGGCAGAAGAAGAGGCCGTCACTGCTTCATTGCTGTCTAAGTAGAGGAATTCCACGGCCTGGATGTTTTCGGCAATGTTCTGATATGCGCCTGTGCCTGTTTTGATGTCGATAGTCACAGGGTCCGGTACCCCGTCCCCGTCACTGTCTGCATCGGGAATACCGTTTCCGTCCGCATCGACGGAGGGAGGCATGCCGATAACAATGGTCTCATCCGTATCCACAACGCCATCCCCGTCATTATCTGTTTCAAACTGGATTCTTCCTGAATTTGTGGGCGTGACGGAAAAATTTCCGCTGCCTGTGGGATCATAACCGGCCATGCGAAGGTTAATGGCGATGATTGAGAACGCGGCCCGCAGGTTCTGCTGCATTTCAGCCACCTGGTCCTGGGTATAGTAGGCTTTCTGCTGGGATGAATAGGTGGCATAGGCTGCCCCTGTAATCATTGCCCCGATCACCAGGGTCATCATTAATTCGATCAGGGTAAATCCTTTCTGGTTGTTTACTGCCATGTCGTTCCATTCCATTTTAGCAGTTTGACTAAGCCGCTGGACAGGGTTCCTACGGCATAGGCTTTTCCGTTGTTCGGGTTGGTAAGGTAGACATATCCTGCATTGCCAATGCCGCTTGAGTTAACAACGAGAACATTATTAGGTGATGTGTAAGTGATAAAATCACCAAAGGTTGCGCCTACAGGTGTGGTTGCATTTCCATTGCCGAACTGCACTCTGTTTTTATACGCCGATGACAGCAGGGTAACCCTTCGTTCAATGACATTATCCCCTGTTCCGGTCATATCCCCGGTCCCTCCCCATGCGTTATCCGGGCCTTGGCCGCTGCAAATATAGTAACGATTGTTGGCCGTATCAAAAACAATGGCCGCACTGGCATTCTGCCTAACCGCGATCGTACGGACCTCCTGCATGGCGGAATACAGGTCCCGCGCCGCAGATTTAACGCTTAGATTGTCAAACCAGAGGATCAGATTCGGAACAGCCAGCGAGGCGGAAATGCCAATAATTGCGATGACAATCATCATTTCAATCAGTGTAAATCCACCTTTGTGCTGTCGTTGTCCGGCAATTGTTCCCACTGCAGGCCTTTTAATCATTTTATTTTTCTCTAATTTGTTATTTCAATCTTTGCTGCGGGCCGGATCTGAGCGCTGATGGGCCAGTTCGGCCCGCGGCCATTATAATATCGCAAAGCAGGGTTCGCCAATCAGGTTATAATCAGGAACAACCGTCATTTGGATCCGGATTTTATAACCACGATGAATACAAAAGCAAAATTCATTCCATTTAGCCAGATCGTCAACGGAACCTTGAATACCTTGCCTTGGTTTCTATTCCAATAATCGGTAATTCGCTTAGTTGAGGTATGGTTAACCCCATCTGTCGTATCTGAAATTCGTTTATTGTCTCTTTAAGATAATATTTCATTTGCCGGATGATAGCCAGTCAAAATGAAAAGTAATTGTTTATCGCTTCACTATGATTTAAATATCGCCGAACCTATGAGATTAAATTAATACTACAGATGCCAGTGGTTTTCAACCCTTGTTTTGACCATGCAGAAAATCAGATCTCAAAGTTTAGGGCTCACTCAAAAATAAGTTACCCATTTGGGTAACTTATTTTTGAGTGAGCCCTAAACTATTGACAGAACCTTTGGAATCAAGTATGTGATATTTTAGTTGATCACGGGGGTGCTTCCGTAAAAGCTGAGAGAAGTTGGCCCAAAACTTCAACCCTTGGAACCTGATCCGGTTTGTACCGGCGTAGGAAAAGTGATTGATGCCTGGCATTGAGCCATTCGTCATCTCCCCGGTCCCGCCGTTTCAGTTTCCCTTCACAAGAATAAATACAAAACAGGAGATATACACATGTCACAGTCATATGCGACTCAGATGGATGCAGCCAGGAAAGGCATTCTCACTCCGCAGATGGAACAGGTCCTCGCCAATGAGCCCATTTCACAGCAGGAACTGATGGAGGGGATTGCCCAGGGCCGGATTGTCATCCCGGCAAATAAAAATCATTTAAACCTGAAAGCCGCAGGCGTGGGAAAAGGGCTTAAAACCAAAATTAACGTGAATTTGGGCGTGTCCAAAGATGTCTGCTGTTTTGATTCGGAAATACAGAAAGCCCAGTTGGCGATACAATACCAGGCAGATGCGGTCATGGACTTAAGTGTATCCGGTGACACTGAAAAATTTCGAAAGCGTCTGGTGGAGCAAATCCCTGTGATGATCGGTACGGTACCTATTTATGACACCTTAACCCGTACCGGGAAGCCCACAGAGGAAATAACCCTGGCAGAGTGGTTTGAAACCGTTGAGATTCATGCGGCCAACGGGATTGATTTCATTACCATCCATGCCGGACTCAACCGGAAATGCGCCCAAAGCATAAAAAACAATCCACGCTTGTGCGGAATTGTCAGCCGGGGCGGGTCTATTCTGTTCGAATGGATGGAAAAAACCGGTAATGAAAATCCCTTTTATGAATATTTTGACCGGCTTCTGGAGATCTGCCAGATGCATGATGTCTGCATCAGCTTAGGAGACGGACTAAGACCCGGTGCGATAAAGGATTCAACCGACGCCCCCCAGATTGAGGAGCTGATTACCCTGGGAGAATTGACCAAACGGGCCTGGGAGAAGAACGTACAAGTCATGATTGAGGGGCCGGGGCATGTGCCGCTGCATGAGGTGGAGATGAACATGAAGCTTCAGAAAAAGCTTTGCCACAATGCCCCGTTTTATGTGCTTGGGCCGTTGGTTACCGACATTGCCCCTGGCTACGACCATATCACGTCGGCCATCGGCGGCGCCCTGGCCGCCATGCATGGTGCTGACTTTTTATGCTATGTTACCCCGGCTGAACACCTGAGGCTGCCAACCGCAGATGATGTTAAACAAGGTATTATGGCATCCCGGATTGCCGCCCATGCCGGAGATTTGGCCAAGGGCCTTAAAGGGGCCGAGATGATCGACCATAAAATGAGCAAAGCCCGGGGGGAACTTGACTGGGAGGGTCAGTTCGACTGCGCCCTGGATCCGGAAAAGGCAAGGCGTTTCCGCAACTCATCCCAGCCTGATGAAAAAGAGGTGTGCACCATGTGCGGTGATTTCTGCGCTGTGAAACGTGTGGGGAATCTTATAAAATAACGGCATCCATCCTGGCAATCTGCCCCCATCGTGTTATAATCATACGTCAACAGGGTAGTTCATTATATTGACATTTATTAATAATCTGGAGAAAAGTAATGCCCATTCGTCATTGTTTGCTATCAGTCTTTTTAGTTTTTTTGACCTTTATACCCTTTATTTTTGTGTCAGGATGCGGGCTTTTTAATCGGGTGTCTTCATCATTGGAACAGGTTCAGTCTTCCCGGTCGGCGGTTGAGAAGAAACCCGTTGCTGTTTACCATGATTTTGAGGATGTGCTGGTGCCCGAGGAATTGACAATTTTAAAAGACCGCACAGTTATCGTATCAACACCCGGATTCAGATCTGGAATCCTGGCCCTCAGGGGACGGGTGGAATCCAACTCCCTTTATAATTTCTTTTCCACAAACATGGAAAAGGACAACTGGGAAATCCTTTCCAGGATTAAAGCCCCGGAAACCATCATCATGGTATTTCAAAAGGCCACCCGGTGCGCTGTGATAACCATCCGTGAAGAAGCGATCTATACCTATGTTGAAATCGGAATAGCACCGACCCTGGGCGGCGTATCCAAAATTTCACAAGCCATTCGACTTACTGATGATGATCTTGAATGATAAACACATTTTTTTAGGTGTGACCGGCGGTATTGCCGCTTATAAATGTGTTGAACTGCTAAGGCTGTTTAAAAAGGCCGGGGCCGATGTGGTCGTGGGCATGACCCGGGCAGCCACCCAGTTTGTGGGGCCTGCCACCTTTGAGGTGCTCTCGGAAAATCCGGTATTGCTGGACTTGTGGGACGGGAGCGGCTCCGGGATCTCCCACATTGAGGTGGCATCAAAGTCGGATCTTGCGGTCATTGCACCTGCCACAGCCAACTGCATTGGCAAGCTGGCCCACGGTATTGCCGACGATGCGTTAACCACCACCATACTGGCCATGACCTGTCCTGTCATGGTTTGTCCCTCCATGAATACGGACATGTACCAGAATATAAGGGTGCAGAAAAATCTGGACCTGCTGGACGAGTCAGGCATTCACATTCTGGATCCGGATTCAGGGGCGCTTGCCTGTAAAGTCGTTGGCGCCGGGCGCCTGCCTGAACCCTGGTTTATTTTTGACCGGGCCTGTGCGCTTTTTTATAAAAATGATCTTGGTGGAAAAACCGTGTTGGTTTCTGCCGGTCCCACGGTTGAGCCCATTGATCCCGTGCGGTTTATCAGCAACCACTCCTCGGGTAAAATGGGCTATGCCCTTGCCGGGGCTGCAGAGAAAAGAGGTGCCAGGGTCATCCTTGTGTCGGGTCCTGTCAGCCTTGATGCACCTGTTGGTGTGACCTGTGTGGCTGTGGGATCCTGCGATCAGATGTATGACGCCATGTTTGATCACCTGGATCAGGCCGACATCATTATCAAAGTGGCGGCTGTGGGTGATTTTAAACCTGTTTCCACCCAGCCCCATAAAATCAAAAAGGGTGGGGCGCAAGGCCGTATGACCTTTGAACTCACCCAGAACAAGGATATTTTAAAGGCAATTGGGCTCAAAAAGAGAGAAAATCAGTACCTGGTTGGTTTTGCTGCCGAGACCCGTGATATTGAAACCTATGCCGTGGGCAAGATGGAAAAAAAACAACTGGATATGATTGTGGCCAATATTGTGGGCAAAAGCGATTCCGGTTTCAAGGCAGACACCAATAAAGTGAAACTGTTTACCCGGGACGGCGGCGTCACGGACCTGCCTTTGATGTCAAAGGAAAAAGTGGCCCACGCCATTTTGGATGCTGTTGTTCAGGCCGTCTGTTAACCCCATGGATATTTTCAACGGTAATGCTACCCAAAACTCAGACTGGGACCATGGGGTTGTCCAGGTGCTAAATGGGTTAAGCCAGTTTTTGAAGTTTCAAAAAAGTCTGGGGCACCAGTCCATGACCCTTGGACGGAGTGCGTGTCATCTCCTTAACACATGGGGTACGCCGTCATGGCCGCCTCCGGCTTTTGCGGCCCAGGGGCCTGAAGACGCGCGCATCGTTCTGGTGGACAGCAAGGGAACCTTTTTTGATGGGCAATCCGGCGGTCTTTTGGTCAAGATGCTTTCGGCCATGCATCTTGCACCTTCTGATGTGTATATCTGCAATGCCGCAGACCATGGGCAGATTACCCGCCACATATTGGCGCACAAGCCTGGTGCCGTTGTGGCATTAGGGGAGCCGGCCTGCCGGATGATGAAAGGCACGGATGAACCATTGATAACAGTCCGGGGGCATTTTTTTCATTGCCACAAGGTTCCTGTCATGGCCACCCACCACCCTTCGGTGCTTTTGATGCAACCTGCCCTGAAACGCCAGGCCTGGGAAGATCTCAAACAGGTCATGGCGTGTACAGGACTGGATCAGCCATGATTCTTGATGATTATCTGAGCACCCTGGAAGCTGAAAAAGGATATTCTGCCCATACGCTTCGGGCTTATTGTACGGATATAAAAAGCTTTATCCTTTTTTATCTGGAGACCTGCCACTGCCAGGATGAAGAGGTTCAACAGGCCTTTGAAAAAAGGGTCCGGCAGGTGGACAAGATAATGGTGCGCAGATATCTTGCAGTCCAGACTGACTTGAAAAAAAGCAAAAAAACCCTTTCAAGGCGGCTGTCTGCCTTAAAATCTTTTTTTGATTACCTGGCAAGAGCCGGACTGATCGAATTGAATCCTGCTGATACCATCCCGTTTCCAAAACTTGAGAAAGCCCTGCCTAAAGCCATGGGTATCGATGATATTTTCAGGCTGCTGGATACCATGAAATGTGATACCTGGATGGAACGGCGTAATCTTGCCATGTTTGAGACCTTTTACTCCACAGGCATGCGCATCGGTGAACTCCACATGCTCAATATCCAGGATATTGATTTTCATGCCGGGCTTATCCGGGTTCTGGGCAAGGGAAATAAGGCACGCATCATCCCAGTGGGCCGGCGTGCCCTTGATGCCGTTCAAACCTACCGGGCTGATCTCAAGGAAAATTTCCCTGCGGTATTTTTAAATAAAGATTTTCAACGGCTTGGCAGACGCTCCATTCGGCGCATTCTTGATAAGGTGGTGATGGACTGCGGTTTAGGCCTGAAAATATCACCCCACACCCTGCGGCATACGTTTGCCACCCATATGCTGGATGCTGGTGCAGATCTTCGGGGGATTCAGGAGATCCTGGGGCATGCCAGCCTTTCCACCACTCAGGTCTATACCCATGTGAGCATGGATCACCTGATGGCTGTGTACGACAAAACCCATCCCAGAAGGTAACTCTCTTATCAATTAAACACTAAAAAAACATATAGTTGGCTGATTTTCAACACGTCTGAATATGAAGCCCCTATTTGGAAAATTCGCACAAAAATACCAGAACACAAATATTTTTATTGGCCTTTGTGTGAGAATATAATTAAACTTGCTGCTGATTTCAGGAGGAACAGAATCAGGAGAAAGGGATTCTATGGAGAATCAACAATTTCACGGCACCACAATTCTTGCCGTTAAAACTAAAGAGATAGTCGTGGTTGCCGGTGATGGACAGGTCACCTTAGGCAATGTGGTCACAAAACATAAAGCCCGCAAGGTCAGACGGATTTATAACAACCGGATTATTACAGGGTTTGCAGGTGCCACGGCTGATGCCCTGACCCTGGCTGAAAAGCTTGAGGGGCAACTGGATCAGTACAGCGGCAGTTTAACCCGGGCCTGTGTGGAACTTGCCAGGGCGTGGCGCACGGATAAATATCTTCGCCGTCTTGAGGCCATGATGGTTGCCGCGGATCAAGAAAACCTGTATCTCCTGTCAGGGAACGGGGATGTGATTGAACCGGATGAAGGCATCATCAGCATCGGGTCCGGCAGCACCGCAGCCCAGGCAGCAGCTCTGGCCCTGATTGACAATACGGATCTGTCGCCGGTGCAGATTGTGGAAAAAGCCATGAAAATCGCGGCAGATATCTGTATATATACCAATCACCATATTACCATTGAAACGATACAATAAAACATTTGGAAATGATTGAATGAAGGATCTCAAACCCCACCAGATTGTAGCAGAACTGGATAAGTACATTATCGGCCAGAATGACGCCAAAAAATCAGTGGCCGTGGCGTTAAGAAACCGATGGCGGCGACGGCAGCTGGAACCGGATCTCCAGGATGAGATTGCGCCTAAAAATATCATCCTCATCGGCCCCACAGGGGTTGGTAAAACCGAGATTGCCCGCCGCCTTGCCAATTTGACAGATTCCCCTTTTTACAAAGTAGAGGCATCCAAATTCACCGAAGTGGGATATGTGGGCCGGGATGTGGAATCGATGATCCGGGATCTGGTGGAGCTGACTGTCAATATGCTCAAAGGCCGTCAGCAGGAGGCTGTCCAGGAAAAGGCGTTGAAAATCGCCCGGGAGCGGGTGCTTGATATCCTTTTGCCTTCCCAGAAAAGCAGTCCGGTATTCGGGTTTGATACAGGAGGGGATGACGCGCAACAGCCTGACACTGCCCCCCAGGAAAATACCCGCAAAAAGCTTGGTAAAATGCTGGATGACGGCAAGCTTGATGATCGCAAAATAGATATTGATGTCCAGGAAAAAAATTTTCCCATGGTGGAGATTTTTTCCAATGCAGGTATGGAAGAGATGGGGATTAATATCAAGGATATGCTTGGCAACTTTGCGCCTAAAAACACCAAGAGCCGTAATGTAAAGGTCAAGGAGGCCCTTGCCCTGATTGCCCAGGAGGAGGCGGCCCATCTGGTGGATATGGAAGAGGTGAAAAACGATGCCATCACCATGGTGGAGCAGTCCGGCATTATTTTTATCGACGAGATTGATAAAATTGCGGGCAAAGAGAAGCGTCACGGACCTGAAGTCTCCAAGGAAGGGGTGCAAAGGGATCTTTTACCCATTGTGGAGGGAAGTGCCGTTCCCACCAAATACGGTACCGTGAAAACAGATCATATCCTGTTTATTGCTTCGGGGGCCTTTCATGTATCCAAGCCTTCGGATCTTATTCCGGAACTGCAGGGCCGTTTTCCCATCCGGGTGGAGCTTTCCTCATTGGGTGCAGCAGAATTTTCCCGAATTCTTACCGAGCCTAAAAATGCCCTGGTGTTGCAGTATATTGCTTTACTGCGCACCGAAGGGGTTGATTTAAGTTTTTCCCAGGGCGCTGTGGACAAAATTGCCCAGATTGCTGTTGAGGTGAATGCATCCATGGAAAATATCGGGGCAAGGCGGCTTCATACGCTTATGGAACGCATGTTGGAAGAGATTTTATTTGATGCCCCGGATATTGAGGAGCCCTGCATTACGATTGATTCGGATTTTGTTGAAAAACAGTTGGCAGATATTGCCAGAAACCAGGACTTAAGCAGGTATATTTTATGAAAAGTACTGTTGCAGACATATTGGTAGAGGCATTGCCGTACATCCAGAAATTTTCCGGAAAAACCCTGGTGATCAAGTATGGCGGACATGCCATGGTGGATGAAGATTTGAAAACCAGTTTTTCCAAGGACATCAGCCTGCTTAAAACCATCGGGGTGAATCCCGTGGTGGTTCATGGCGGCGGGCCCCAGATCAATGAGGTGCTCAACGTCATGGGGATCACATCCACCTTTATCAAAGGGATGCGGTACACGGACGATGCCACCATGGATGTGGTGGAGATGGTTCTGGGCGGTAAGGTGAATAAGGATGTGGTCTCCCGGATCAACCTGGAAGGCGGACGGGCCGTGGGACTTTCGGGTAAGGATGCAGGGTTAATCCTGGCCGAAAAAATGACCATTTACCACCAGGAAGATGAAAGTAAACCCCCTGAGATTATTGATCCGGGGATGGTGGGGGATGTGTCCAGGGTGAATCCTGACATCATCCACACCCTGAGCGCCCAGGGGTTTATCCCCATTATTGCGCCGGTGGGGGTGGGCAGCAAAGGCGAAACCTATAATATTAATGCCGATGTGGTGGCGGCAAAGATTGCCAGTGCCCTGGATGCCGAGCGTCTTATCCTTGTTACGGATGTGGACGGGGTGCTGGACAGTGACAAGGCACTGATCTCCTCAGTGGATGAGCACAAAGCCCGGGAGATGATCCAGGATAACCGGATTTCAGGGGGCATGATTCCAAAGGTGGAGTGCGGACTTTCCGCCTTGAACGCCGGTGTTAAAAAGGCCCATATCATTAACGGGAAAATCGCCCATGCTGTTTTGCTTGAGCTGTTTACGGACTCCGGTATTGGCACCCAGTTGTTTGCGGGTGATTCTAAGAGCGTGTTTGATAATTAGAGCGTGTTTGATAATTAGGGAATCGAAGCGAAATTCCATTATCAAACACGCTCTAATATAAAGGAAACATAAAATGAACATTGAACTTACCCAGGATCACGTGTTTCAGACCTATGCGCGCCAGGGGCGGCCCTTTGTCAGAGGGCAGGGGACCAAACTTTATGACGATCAGGGCAATGAGTATACCGATTTTCTGGCCGGCATTGCCGTATGCGGCATGGGACATTGCCACCCGGATATCACCGCAGCCATTTCTGCCCAGGCAGGGACACTGGTGCATGTATCCAACCTGTTTTATACAAATCCCCAGGCCGAACTTGCCAGGGCTTTGACGGAAAAATCCTTTGCAGACCGCGTGTTTTTTGCCAATTCAGGGGCCGAGGCCAATGAGGCGGCCATTAAACTTGCCCGGCGGTTTTTCCAGGCAAAAGGGGAGAGCTTCAGATTCAAGATTGTAACCATGGCGCAAAGCTTTCACGGACGGACTATGGCAACGCTCTCCGCCACAGGCCAGGATAAAATCAAAAAGGGATTTTATCCCCTGCTGGATGGATTTGCCCATGTGCCCTTCAATGATATTGATGCACTGAAATCTGTTCTGGATGATACGGTGTGTGCGGTGATGATGGAACCTGTGCAGGGGGAGGGCGGTGTCATCCCTGCCGATTCCGAATATATCCAAGCCGTAAGACAGCTTTGCACGGATACCGGAACCCTGCTGATCTTTGATGAAATCCAGACCGGCATGGGCCGTTGCGGTACATTCTTCGCCCACGAATCCTATGATGTGGCGCCTGACATCATGACCCTTGCCAAGGCCCTGGGCAATGGGGTTCCCATCGGCGCCATGCTGGCCAGTGAGACCGCTGCCCAGGGGTTTGACATTGGCAGCCACGCCACCACCTTTGGCGGCACACCCCTTGCCACGGCCGCCGCCCTTGAGGTGGTGCGTTTGATGTCTGAAGCGGGTTTTCTGGCATCTGTCCGTGAAAAAAGCGCCTATTTTCTGGCCCAGCTCAATCGTTTAAAAGAAACGCATAAAAAGGTGGTGGATGTCAGGGGAAAAGGGCTGCTTCTGGGCATGGAACTTGATGTTTCCAAAGGGAAAACCGCCACAGAATATGTGTCTGAGTGCTTTAAAAAAGGCTTTATTATTAATGCCATTCAAGATAAAATTCTCAGATTTGCACCGCCCCTGATTATAGAGGCCGATGAAATTAATCAGCTGGTTGCCGTACTGGACAACCTGCTTGCAGGAGAAGAGCATTGAACAAGGATTTACTGTGTTTGCTGGACCTTGAACCCCAGGATTTTACCACCCTGTTTGACAGGGCCTTAAGTCTGAAGGCGCGTCATAAAAAAGGTATTTTTGATTCCCTTCTGGCCGGGAAAACCCTGGGGCTTATTTTTGATAAAAAATCCACCCGGACCCGGATTGCATTTGAAACTGCCATGATTCAGCTGGGTGGACATTCCATATATATGAGTACCCAGGATACCCAGATCTCCAGAAATGAGCCGGCAAAGGATACGGCCCGGGTTTTATCCCGGTACATTGACTGCCTGGCCATGAGAACCTTTGACCACGCGTTGGTGGAAGCGTTTGCCCAAAGCGCCACAATTCCCGTGATCAACGCCCTGACAGATGCCTTCCATCCCTGCCAGATTTTAAGTGACATCATGACCGTGATTGAACATAAAGGCGGATATGAGCATGTCAGGATCGCTTGGGTTGGCGATGGTAATAATGTGGCCAACTCCTGGGTCAATGCCGCGTCCGTGCTGGGGTTGGATTTGATCCTGGCCTGTCCGGACGGCCATCATATCAAGCCTGACATCATTGCCGCATCCGGAGCCGACACAAAAGATAATATCGTGTTCACCAATGATCCCAAAGAGGCTGTTAAAGGCGCTGATGTTGTGTATACCGATGTCTGGGCCAGTATGGGTGAGGAAGAGCAGCTTGAAGGCCGGCTTAAGGCGTTTGAGGGATTCCAGGTCAATGAGGCGTTGCTCAAAGGCGCCAAAGACGACTGTCTGGTGCTCCACTGCCTGCCTGCCCACAGGGGTGAAGAGATTTCTGAATCTGTACTTGAAGCACAAAATGCAGCGTTCTGGGATCAGGCGGAAAATAAGCGGCACATGCATAAAGCCATTCTGGAGTATTTGATTATAGGCTTAGGAAGTTAAGGCTATTGAAGCGCAACAACATAGGAAGAAAAAGAGAATGAGTGAAAAACTATGGGGCGGCCGGTTTGTGGCATCCACGGATAAATTGATGGAGTCTTTTAACGCGTCCATAGACGTGGATAAACGCCTCTATGAAAGTGATATAAAAGGCAGCCAGGCCCATCTTGAGATGATGGAAAAACAGGGAATTATCTCATCAGAAGATGCCGAAATCCTGGTTCGGGGTCTGGATAAGGTAAAGACCCGGATTGATAATAATGACATGGCATTCAGCGATGCCCTGGAAGATATCCACATGCATGTGGAAGCGCATTTAGGTGATATCTGCGGGGCTGTGGCCAAAAAACTTCATACCGCCAGAAGCCGTAATGACCAGGTGGCGCTGGATGTTCGCATCTATCTGAAAGCAGAGACCTTAACCCTTATCCAGATGCTTAAGGATTTTCAGGCCGCTCTGGTGACCCTTGCAGATGAAAACAGAAAAACAGTGATGCCCGGATATACCCATCTGCAACGGGCCCAGCCCGTATTGTTTGCCCATCACCTCCTGGCGTATTACCAGATGTTCAAACGGGATGTGGGCCGTCTAGAGGACTCCCTGGAGCGCCTGGACGTGATGCCCCTTGGCTCGGCCGCCCTGGCCGGCACCACCTTTCCCATTGACCGGGAATATACCTGCCAGGTCCTGGGCTTTTGCCGGGTGTCGGAAAACTCCATGGACGCGGTGTCGGATCGTGATTTTATCATGGAATTCATTTCCCATGCATCCATCTGCATGATTCATCTGTCCCGGTTGTCCGAGGAACTGATTTTATGGTCCACATCGGAATTTGGCTTTATCACCATTTCCGATGCCTTTACCACAGGTTCTTCCATTATGCCCCAGAAAAAAAACCCGGATGCGTGTGAACTTGTCCGGGGGAAAACAGGGCGGGTGGTTGGCAATCTCATGGCCATTTTAACGACCATGAAATCATTGCCCATGGCCTATAACAAGGACATGCAGGAAGACAAGGAGCCGTTATTTGATACCGTTGATACCTTAAAAATATGCCTTGATGTGTATACCCGCATGCTGGCGCATATTGAAGTCCACAAGGACCGGATGCGGGATGCCTGCACCACAGGGTTTTTAAATGCAACGGATTTTGCCGATTACCTGGTCAACAAGGGCGTTGCTTTTAGAACAGCCCATGGTATTGCCGGCAAGGCTGTCAATTTTGCCCTGGATCAGGGCAAGGAACTGGACGATTTAAGCCTGGAAGAGATGCGCTCTTTCAGTGATCTTATTGAAAAAGATATTTATAATTTCATCAGTCTGGATGCCATGGTGGAGCGGCGTAGCTCCCATGGCGGCACCGGATTTGACAACGTATCCGCGGCCGTGGATACAGCAAAAAAGGAGCTTGGCATTTGAACCAGAGATTTCAGCGTAAACTAGTGTGCCTTTTGGGGGTCTGTTTGGGTGCAGGCATGCTTTTTATGGCACCAGGATGCGGTAAAAAAGGTCCCCCAGTCCCTCCGATCAGGGACACTGATATCCCTGCCGCCCCCACAGACCTGAAATACACGCTCAAGGATCGTGATCTGACCCTTTCATGGACCTGTGCATCGTTGCAGGATCAGGAACAAGGACCAAAGGTGGAAGGGTTTGAGGTGTTCATGGCCACCAAACCCCTGGACGGCTGCCCAGGATGTCCCTTTACGTTCAGATCCATGGGGGTGGTGCCCATGCCCCGGAAACATTTTGGATACACCCTTGATCAGAACCTTCATTATTATTTCAGGGTTCAGACCCTGGGGCGTGACAACATAAAAAGTAAGGTATCGGATACCCTTTACATTGAATTCCCTTAACTCCTTACCCCTTACACCTGCATTTTTAAGTCTTGGCACCAATGTTGGAAATAAGATTGCCAACATCGGTCTGGCCATCAGACGTCTTGGACAGACACATGGGATCTTTATAGAAAACCTGTCAAAGTTTTATAAGACAGCGCCCCAAAATTATACAGATCAGGAGTGGTTTATAAATGCCGCCATCAAGATCAACACGGCGTATTCTCCAAAACAGCTTTTAGATGTGCTGCAAGCCATTGAAAAAGAGCAGGACCGGGACGGCAAACCCTTCAAATTTGGTCCACGCAAGATTGATCTGGATATTATTTTTTACGGTCAGAGGATGATGTACACAGCCACCCTTGTGATTCCACATCCCAGAATGCATGAACGCGCCTTTGTGTTAAAACCCCTTTGTGACATCGATAAAAATCTGGTTCACCCGGTAAACGGCCGGACCGTGGGTGAGCTGTTTGAACAAATTAAAACAGATGAAAGCCAGGCCGTGATTGCCCTGGCCAAGGAGGAGAGCCGTGAAATTTTTTATTGATACAGCCAATATTGAACAGATCAAGGATGCCAATGATATGGGCATGGTCGATGGTGTGACCACCAACCCTTCCCTGATTGCCAAAGAAGATGGTGAGTTCAAAGATATCATAGCCCAGATCTGCAAGATTGTTGATGGTCCTGTTTCTGCGGAAGTGATCAGTCTTGGGTATGAAGGCATGGTATCCGAGGCCCGGGAACTTGTCAAAATTGCCGATAACATTGCCGTAAAAATTCCCATGACTGTGGATGGGCTTAAAGCGGTTAAAACATTGTCTGCTGAAGGTGTCAAAACCAATGTCACCCTTGTCTTTTCTGCACTCCAGGCCCTGATGGCTGCCAAAGCCGGTGCAACCTATGTCTCTCCCTTTGTGGGGCGCCTTGATGATTTGGCCCAGGAAGGCATGGGGCTCATCGAAGAAATTGTCCGGATTTTTACCAATTATGAGTTTGATACCCAGATTATTGTGGCATCGGTGAGAAGCCAGCTCCATGTCCTTCAGTCTGCCCTGATAGGAGCGGATATTGCCACCATCCCCTATGGCGTGCTGAAGAAACTTGCGGCGCATCATATGACCGACAAGGGGATTGAGTTCTTCCTTTCAGACTGGAACAAAAAGAATAAATAGTGTTTGGACGGCTCGTCAGAGGGGCGCATGCTCCTCTGACGAGCCGTCCAAACACGGGTTTCTGCCCAGGTAATAAATCATATGGACCAATACTTAAAAAATAAGGCTGTTGTTATAATTTAATTGACAAAAGCAGAACATCCATATATAAACACTTCTCGTTGTTGCTGAGCGGGAATAACTCAGTGGTAGAGTGCGACCTTGCCAAGGTCGAAGTCGCGGGTTCAAATCCCGTTTCCCGCTCCACAAGGCGGCTTAGCCAAGGGGTAAGGCGACGGCCTGCAAAGCCGTTATTCCCCGGTTCAAATCCGGGAGCCGCCTCCAACCCGAATTTAAGGGCTTAGAAGACTTCTTTCTTCTGAGTCCTTTTTTATTTGGGCTCTCTCCTAAACGGCGGTTTGGAAAAAGATACCAGATCGCCCGTCTTAACCTTCTTTCTTTATTACTTACATTCAGCACCCTGCCGGTGCAAATGCTTGTCATTTTATTTTCATTTAAAATCAATATGTTAAATTGAATTTGTATACACCTTAATATGTTGAA